>DASPLZ010000492.1:0-5007 GCA_035627295.1 Phenylobacterium sp.
GCCCGGCTACGCCATCGACGTGCCCGAAGAGGCCGCCGGCGGCGGCGCCGAGGCCGAGACGCCGCCGGACTGGGGCACGGTCCTGCCGACCGCCAATGTCCAGGCCGGCCAGGGCGTCTGGGCCAAATGCACCTCCTGCCACACCGACGCCCAGGGCGGGGCCAACGGCACCGGTCCCAACCTCTGGGGCATCGTCGGCCGCAAGCCCGCGAGCCACGCCGGCTTCGCCTATTCGGCGGCCATGACCGAGTTCGGCGCCAAGCAGCCGGTCTGGGACGACGAGCACCTCTATGAGTACCTGAAGGCGCCGGGCAAGTACGTGCCGGGCACCAAGATGACCTTCGTCGGCCTGAAGAAGCAGGAAGACCGGATCAACCTCATCGCCTACCTGCGCACCATGGGCGGGACCCTGCCCGTGCCGGCCCCGAACCCGGCCGCCGCCGCGCCCGCCGCCGACGCCAATGCGGCTGCGCCGGACGCCAACGCCGCGGCCCCCGCCGCCGAGGGCCAGCCCACAGCGACCGGCTCCACCGCCACGCCGGCGGTCACCTCCGGCGGGCCGACCGGCAATCCTTCGCCGGCTGTCGAGCCCAGCAAGACCGCGAACCCCAACTAGGCGCGTGACGGGCCGCAGGCGATGGCCCTGATCGATCGCCTGAGGCCGCCGCGCGAGGCGTGGCGCAGGCCGCCTGTGCTGGCGGTGCTGGCGCTCAACCTGATCCCGGCCCTCTGCGTGCTCTGGTTCGGCTGGAGCACCGGGCTCCTGTTCCTGCTCTACTGGATCGAGAACGTGGTGATCGGCGTCTTCCAGGCGCTGAAGATGATCATCGCCAGTTTCACCGAGGGGATCGGCGGGGTCCTGGGGACCACCTTCTTCTTCGTCCCCTTCTTCTTCGTGCATTACGGCGGCTTCTGCCTCGGGCACCTGATGTTCGTGCTGATGTTCGTCTTCATGGAGCACGGCGGGCCGAACCCCGAGGCGCTGGATACGCCGGACCAGCTGCCGGCGTTCTTCGATCATCTGGGCCGCAGCATCGGCGCCGACGGCGCCGGCTTCGCGCTGAGCGTGGCGGCGATCGTGGCGATGCACGCCATGACGTTCCTGGTGGATTTCATCGGCAAGGGCCAGTGGCGCAGGGACGACGCCGGCGAACTGATGGGCGCGGTCTACGGCCGCATCATCGTGCTGCACGTCACCCTGTTGCTGACCGGCCTGGTGCTCGCCGAATTCGGCGATCCCAAGCTGGGCATCTTCGTGCTGGCGATCCTGAAGACCGTCTATGACGCCTGGGGGGAGGCGGGCCGCCAGGCTAGGGCGGCGCCCGCGACGTCCCGCTAGAGCCGCCGATAGGCCACGGGCCGCCCGCCGCCGGCGGCTTCGATCCGCGCGACGGCCTCGGCCAGGGGCTCGACGGCCACCGCCATGTGGAAGCCGTTGGCGTGAACGATCCGCGCCTCGTCGAGCATGATCGCCACATGGCCCGCCCAGAAGACCAGGTCGTTCCGGCGCAGCGCCGCCGGCTCGACCGGCGCCCCCAGCCCTTCCTGCAGGTCGCTGTCGCGCGGGCAGGCGCGGCCGCAAGCGAACAGCGCCTGCTGCACCAGGCCCGAGCAGTCGAGGCCGGAGCCTTCGCGCCCGCCCCAGCGGTAGGCGGCGCCCAGGAACCGCTCGGCGACGGCGGCGGGATCGTCCTCGAAGACGCCGATCGGCCGGAAGTGGCTCGTCCGCATCCAGCCGAACGGCGTGCGCGAGAAGCCGGCCTCCTCGTCCTCCAGGCGCATCAGGGCGTTCATGGAGAAGGGGCCTGCCGGCGGGGCCTTGATGTCCGGCCGGGCGAAGGCGTAGCTCAGCCGCGCCGCCAGCCGGTGGGTCGGCGGCGGCCCGAGAGGCCCCAGCGCCTCGGCGGCGACATAGCCGACGTAGCCGTCGCGGCTCACCTGGCCCCAGGCGAGGCCGCCGGCGATCTCCAGCACCGCAAACCGCTCCCCGGCAAGCAGCTGATCGACCTGTTCGCTCTGCGGATCCGGCGACTTGCGGACCCCCGCCGCGGGGACGCGGACCTGCATCGGCGTCGGGTCGGCGTACCGTTCGGCCGGGACCGCGCCCTCCAGCGAGCGGGCGGCGAGGTCCTCGCGCCAGGGCAGGACCCGCGGATCGGTCATGCGGCGAAGCGGCCCTTCAGCATGTGGAAGAGGCCGCGGATCGCCTGCGCCTCGGCCCCGGTCGGCCAGCCGGGGCGGTTGCGCGGGTTCCAGGCGAAGATGTCGAAGTGCGCCCAGACGCCGCTTTCAGGCGCGAACCGCTGCAGGAAAAGGCCGGCGGTCACCGAGCCGGCCTGGGCCCAGGCGTCCGGGTCGTTCTTCAGGTCGGCGATGTCGCTGTCGAGGGAGTCGGCGTAGCCCGGCCAGAGGGGCATGCGCCACACCGGGTCCGCCGCCGCCTGCGCCGAGGCTTCGATGGCCGCCGCCAGGTCCTCGTCGTCGGTGTAGAACGGCGGCAGCTGCGGCCCCAACGCCACGCGCGCCGCGCCGGTCAGGGTGGCCAGGTCGATGGTCAGCGCCGGTGTGTGTTCGGCCGCGCGGGTCAGGGCGTCGGCCAGGATCAGCCGCCCTTCGGCGTCGGTGTTGCCGACCTCTATGGACAGGCCCTTGCGCGAGGCCAGCACGTCGCCCGGCCGCATGGCGTCGCCGGAGATGGCGTTCTCCACCGCCGGGACCAGCACCACCAGCCGCACCGGCAGGCCTGCGCCCATCACCATCCGCCCCAGCGCCAGGGCGTGGGCCGCCCCGCCCATGTCCTTCTTCATCCAGCGCATGCCGGCCGACGGCTTGATGTCGAGCCCGCCGGTGTCGAAGGTCACGCCCTTGCCGACGATGGCCACCACCGGGTGGGCCGGATCGCCCCAGGCGATCTCGATGATCCTGGGCGCGCGGTCCGGCGCGGCGGCGCGGCCGACCGCGTGGACGGCCGGATAGTTGGCTTCCAGGAGGCCGTCGCCGACCGTCACGGTAATGGTCGCGCCGAACTGCTCGGCGATCTCGCGGGCGATGGTTTCGATCTGCAGGGGGCCGAGGTCGCCGGCCGGGGTGTTGATCATGTCCCGCGCCAGGGCGCAGGCGTGGGAGACAAGGCGCGCCTCCTCCAGGTCCGCGCCGTCGGCCACCAGGCGCGCGCGCTTGTCGTGGCCGCGCGGCTTGTAGCGGTCGAACCGGTAGGCCCCCACGGCGAAGGCCGTGGCGATGGCGGTGGGGTCGATCCCGTCCGGCCCCGCCGTCAGGCGATAGTCGCCGGCGGGCGCCTTGGCGAGGGAGCGGAAGGTCATGGCGTCGGCCTCGCCCGGCTTGCCGAGGCCGAACAGCAGCCGCTCGATCGAGCCGTCCGCCGCCGGCAGCGCCAGCATCTGGGCGGGCTTGGCCTTGAAGTCGGACCGCTCGGCCCAGGCCCTGGCGAGCGGCGGCAGGCCTTCCAGCACCGCGGCGAGATCGCCCGCCGCCACCGGCTGGACGGGGATGGTCGGCCCTTCGGCCGCTTCGATGATGAGGTCGGACATGCCGGAGCTCGCGCGATTTATGCTTAACGCTTCCTTTAAGCGCCCGGCTCACCATGCGGGCAGATCATCCCGGAGCCGCACCTGTCATGTCCCGCAAATGGGCGCTCGCCGCAACCGTAGCCGCCCTGGCGCTCGGCCAGTCGCCGGCCCAGGCCGCCCTGCCCTTCTTCGGCAAGAAGGAAGGGGAGAAGAAGGACGCCGCCGCGGCCGCCTCGGCGGACGCCAAGCCCGCCGCGCCGGCTCCGCCGCGCAAGGCCACCGCGCAGGAGCGGGCGACCGCCCAGCGTCTCGATCCCCTCGCCCGCGCCGCCTTCTGGGCCCGCGAGCAGCAGATCGATCCGGCGGACGCCGAGGTCGGCGTCGCCCTGGCCCAGGCCCTGCGGGCGCTCGGGCGGAACGAGGAGGCCGCGCAGGCGGCCGGCCGGGTGCTGCTCGCCCGGCCGGACGACACCCAGGCGCTGATGGAGGCCGCCCGCGCCCACATCGCCCGCGGCCAGGGGTTCTACGCCGTCGAGCCGGCCAAACGCGCTCAGGCGCTCAACCCGCGCGACTGGCGCCCCCTCGCCCTGCTGGCGGTGGCCTATGAGCAGACCAAGCGCGACGCCGAGGCTCTGGCCGCCCATCGCCAGGCGCTGGCCCTGGCGCCGAACGAGCCCTCGGCGCTCTCCAACCTTGCCATGTTCCAGGCCGGGCACGGCGACGCCGCCGAGGCCGAGCGGCTGCTGCGCCGCGCCGCATCGCTTCCAGGCGCCAACGCCACGGTGCGCCAGAACCTGGCGCTGGTGCTCGGCCTGCAGGGCAAGATGGCCGAGGCCGAGGCCCTGGCCCGCCAGGACCTGCCGCCGGAACTGGCCGACCGCAATCTCGCCTACCTGCGGGCGGCGTCATCGCCGGCGCCCGCCGCACGCAGCTGGGACGCGCTCAGGACGCCTTAGGGGCGGAGCCACCTCCTCGGCCAGCGAGCGTCCGGCTTTCCGGCGGCTAGCTGGCCTGCTTGCCGGCCATCATGTCCTGCACCTTGATGATCGCCGACCCGAGGATCACCACGAACAGCACCGGCAGGAAGAACAGGATCATCGGCACGGTGAGCTTGGCCGGCAGGGCGGCGGCCTTCTTCTCGGCGGCCGACATCCGCAGCTCGCGGTTCTCCTTGGCCATCACCCGCAGGGCCGCGCCCAGCGGGGTGCCGTAGCGCTCGGCCTGGGTCATGGCCATGGAGACCGACTTGATGCCCGGATGGTTGGTGCGCTGGGCGAGGCCCTCGTAGGCCTGGCGGCGTTCGGGCAGATAGGAAAGCTCGGCGGTGAGCAGGGTCAGCTCCTCGGCCAGCTCCATGGAGGTGCCGCCGACTTCCTGGCTGACCTTCTGGATGGCCGCCTCGATCGACATGCCGCTCTCCACGCAGATCAGCAGCAGATCCAGGGCGTCGGGAAAGGCGCCGACAATCGACTCCCGC
>DASPLZ010000493.1:0-2196 GCA_035627295.1 Phenylobacterium sp.
GACCAAGGTGCGCTACCACTCCACCCAGCCGTGGCCCTATCCGAACTCGCTGATGATCGGCCTGATCGCCGACGTCGATTCCGACCAGGCCGCCCCCGATCAGACCGAGCTCGACGAGGTGCGCTGGTTCACCCGCGAGGAGTGCGGCCTGCTGCTGACCGGCAAGCTGGAGGGCGTCGCCGCACCGGGCCGCATGGCCATCGCCCACCAGCTGATCAAGGCGTTCGCCGAAGGGGCGTGAAGGCCGCGCCCTTCGTTGATCGGCCGTGCGTCCTTCGAGACGGCCTTCGGCCTCCTCAGGATGACTAAGTCAGTAGCGCGCAGCCAGCCTTGGTCATGGTGAGGAGCGCCTAGCGCGTCTCGAACCACGCAAGGCCCGGCCGCGGCGAACGAGCGGCCCGCCTTAGGGGATTCTCCGGAACAGCTTGTCGGCTCTGGTGAAGCCGGCCCGTCCTTGGCCTGTCCGCATCTCAAGGAGGGGTCGATGAACCCGAAGTCCATGACCATCGCCGGCTGGGTCCTGACCGGCCTCTATGCGCTCTTCATGCTGGGCGCCTCGGCCGCGCCCAAGCTGATGGGCATGCCCGTGGCCGACGGCATCATGCGCCAGCTGGGCTGGCCCGAGGGCTATGTGCTGATGATCGGGCTGATCGAGCTCGGCTGCGTGCTGCTCTATCTCTTCCCGAAGACCAGCCTCTTCGGCGCGGTGCTGACCATGGGCCTGCTCGGCGGGGCGATGGCGACGCAGGTGCGGGTCGGCAGCCCGCTCTTCAGCCACCAGCTGTTCAGCCTCTACCTCGGCCTCTTCATGTGGGGCGGCCTGTGGCTGCGCGACCCGGCGCTCAGGGCGCTCTTCCCCTGGCGGCGGGGCTAGTCCTCGTCGAACATCGGATCGCGCGGCTGCGCCCTGGCCTTCTGGCGCGGCCGCTCGATCATCACGCCGGGGTAGCCCTTCAGCGGCGCCAGCGGCTCGTTCAGCCAGATCCAGTCGGCCTGTTCGTCGAGGTGCATGTGATAGCGCGGCTCGCGGCCCGTGCGGGTGGCGAAGAGGGCGCGGGGAATGTTGATCATCTTCGGCGAACGGGGCCGCTCGTAGAAGAGGGGCGTGCCGCAGCGGGCGCAGAAGCTGCGGACCGCCCCCCGCTCGGCGTCCTCCCAGCGCGAGACGTGATCCTCGCCGGCCAGCATCCGAAAGCGGCTCTTCCAGCTGCCGACATAGGTGGCGTAGGCCGCGCCCTGGGCGTGGCGGCTCGCGGCGGAGTGGTCGTGCCAGGCCCAGACGGCGGGCACGTCGATCTCGAAGCGCACCTGGCCGCAGGCGCACCGCCCCTCCGCCTGCACGGCGGATTTCCTGGCGTTCGGATCGGCGGCGGGCCGCCTAGCCACGGTCCCGGAACGGATCGGCGGGATAGACCCCGAGGATCTCGAACTTCTCGGAGAAGAAGCCCAGCTCCTCGAAGGCCAGGGCCAGGCCCCGGTCCTCCGGCCGCCCGTCGACCTCGGCGTAGAAGAAGGTCGCCGTGAAGGCCCCGTTCTCCATGTAGCTTTCGAGCTTGGTCATGTTGACGCCGTTGGTCGCGAACCCGCCCATCGCCTTGTAGAGCGCCGCCGGCATGTTGCGGACGCGGAAGACGAAGCTGGTGATGCAGCGGTGCGTGAACGGCGGCGGGGCCGGGTTCGGGTCGGCCGTCATCACCATGAAGCGGGTGGTGTTGTGCCGCTCGTCCTCGATGTCGCGCAAGAGGATGTCGAGGCCGTAGATCTCGGCCGCCAGGGCCGGGGCGATCGCCGCCTTGTGCGGGTCCGGCCGCTGGGAGAGCAGGCGCGCGGCGCCGGCGGTGTCGCCCACCGCCTCCTGCTCCAGCTTCAGCCGCCGGACGGTGTTGCGGCACTGGGCGAGCGCGATGGTCATGGAGGAGACGGTCCTCACGTCCTCCAGCTTCACGCCGGGATTGACCATCAGCTGGAAGCGGATCGGCTTGAACCGCTCGCCGATGATCTTCAGGCCCGAGGCGGGCAAGAGGTGGTGCACGTCGGCCACGCGGCCGGCGATGGAGTTCTCCACCGGGATCATGCCCAGCTCGCAGTCGCCGGACTTGATCGCCTCGAACGCCGCCTCGAAGGTCGGGTGGGGGACCGGCTCGTAATCCGGATAGTAGGTGTTGCAGGCCTCGTGGCTGTTGGCCCCGAGTTCCC
>DASPLZ010000494.1:0-3980 GCA_035627295.1 Phenylobacterium sp.
AAGGGCGACCAGGACGCGGTGATCGGCCAAGCTCCGGTGCGGATCGCCGTCGAGGCGGCGGTGCGGATGGGCTGGGACCGGTTCATCGGCGTGGACGGCGGCTTCGTGGGCATGAGCGGCTATGGCGCGAGCGCCCCGGCCGAGGTGCTCTACCGCGAGTTCGGCATCACCGCCGAGGCGGTGGCCGCCCTGGCGCGCGAGAAGCTGGCCTCGATCTGACCCCCGTCTGACGCGGCCAGGCCGTGCGTGGTTCGAGACGCGGCTTCGCCGCTCCTCACCATGACTAAGGTTTGCGCCGAGTTCGTCATCCTGAGGAGCCTGCGAAGCAGGCGTCTCGAAGGACGCACGGCCACTCAGCCGACGTCATTGCGCCAATTCGATATATCTGTTGCGTCGCGATCAACTTCGATATATCTCGCATTCAGACATATCGAAATAGGATCGACACATGCACCGACATTTCCATCACAGACGCGAGCGCTGGAGCCGCCACGGCTTCGGGGGACACATGCGGCACGCCATGCGTGGAGGGCGCCGGATCGGCCGGCTCCTGGAGCACGGCGACCTGCGGTACGTGGTGCTCACCCTGCTCGCCGAGCAGCCGCGCCACGGCTACGAGCTGATGCGCGAGCTGGAGGACCGCACGGGCGGGGCCTATCGGCCGAGCCCGGGGGTGATCTATCCCACCCTGGCCATGCTCGAGGACGAGGGCTTCATCCGCCCCGTCGCCGAGGACGGCGGGCGCAAGCAGTACGAGGCTACCGAGGCCGGCCGCGAGGCCCTGGCGAAGAACCGCGCCCAGGTCGACGCCATGTTCGAGCGGCTGGACGCGGCGGCGGCGCAGAGCGCGCTTTCCTCGCCCAAGGTGCTGCGCGCCATGGAGAACCTGCGCACTGCGGTGCGCCTGCGCCTCTCGCACGGCCCCTTAAGCCCGCCGCAGATCGACGCGGTGGCCGCCATCCTCGACCGCGCGGCGGGCGAGGTGGAGGGAGTTTGAGGTGGCTAGGCCTTGCGTGGTTCGAGACACGGCTTCGCCACTCCTCACCATGACTAAATTTGTAGCGCTCCTAAGCCAGTCATCCTGAGGAGGCCGCGCGAGCGGCCGTCTCGAAGGACGCACAGCCTCGCCGCTGCGTTCAGTCCATCAGCTTCTGGGTCAGATAGACGTAGTGCCGCGCCCAGCGGCCGGCGTTGAGCTCGGGGTCCGCGTCGTTGGAGTGCCCGCCGAAGGTCTGCTCGTAGTAGATGTAGGGATAGCCCAGCGCCTTCATCTTGGCGGCGAACTTGCGGGCGTGGCCGGGATGCACCCGGTCGTCCTTGGTGTTGGTGGTGATGTAGGGCTCGGGCAGCTGCATGCCGGGTTTCAGCGCCTGGTAGGCCGAGTACTTGCCGATGAAGGCCGCGTCGGCCGCCACCTCCGGGTCGCCGTACTCGGCGATCCACGAGGCCCCCGCCGGCAGCTTGTGATAGCGCAGCATGTCGATCAGCGGGCTCTCGATCACCGCCGCGTTCCAGAGCTCCGGGCGCTGCACGATCGACACCGAGGTCAGCACCCCGCCGTTCGAGCGGCCGTAGATCCCCAGCCGGCGCGGCGAGGTGATCCCCCGCGCGTGCAGATCGCGCGCCACCGCCGCGAAGTCGTCGAAGGAGCGCTGGCGGTGCTCGCGCAGGGCCGCGTGGTGCCAGGCGGGGCCGAACTCGCCGCCGCCGCGGATGTTGGCGATCACATAGGCGCCGCCCTTCTCCAGCCAGAGCTTGCCCATCTCCGGCAGGTAGTTGGGCAGCATCGCCGACTCGAAGCCGCCGTAGGCGAACATGATGGTCGGGGCGGAGCCGTCCATTGGCGCATCGGCCGGGCGGACCAGGAAGTAGGGGATCTTCGTCCCGTCCGTGGAGGTCGCCCAGAACTGCTCCACCACCTTGCCCCCGGCGTCGAACTTGGCCGGCAGGGACTTCACGGCGCGCGCTTTCCCGCTCTCCGCACTTCCGCGCCACAACGCCGTGGGCGACAGGAACCCCGCCGCATTGACGAACACCGCGTCGCTGTCGTCGGCCGCGTCGACCACCCGCAGCACGCCGTCCTTCGGCAGGTCGAGCCGCACGCGGGTCCAGCCCCTGTCGGTGCGCCGCCAGCTGTCGATCGCGCCCTTCACGTTCTCCAAGAGCTCGACGATCACCCCGTGCTCGCCGGTATGCACCGCCTGGACGGCCTGGGTGGCGTCGGGGGCGAAGATCAGCTCGGGCCCCGCCTGCGGCGCGCGGCGCAGGGCGGCCGGGTCGTACGCCACCAGCGCGCCCATCGGCAGCTCGCGCCAGGGCGTCTTCAGGCGAAAGATCAGCCGGTCGGCGGCATAGCCGTAGGACGCGGCCTTGCGCGGCAGCGGCACGGGAATGCGGCGGCCTTCGTCAAGGATCGTGAACT
The DNA here is from genome assembly GCA_035627295.1 of Phenylobacterium sp. Taxonomy (GTDB): domain Bacteria; phylum Pseudomonadota; class Alphaproteobacteria; order Caulobacterales; family Caulobacteraceae; genus Phenylobacterium. The sequence goes on from DASPLZ010000494.1 coordinate 2,423, forward strand.
CGGTGTCGGAGAAGGTGATCCAGCGCTGGGCGAGCACCGCATTGACCGCGCCGTCGTCGCCGACCGCGGCCATCGGCAGGACCTGCACGTCGCCGGGCTCGCCCCGGTAGATTTCGCGGGCGGCGGCGAGGGGCTCGCCCCGCGTCCAGCTTTTCAGGATGTAGGGATAGCCCGAGGCGGTCACCTCGCCCGGCGCCCACTCGCGGGCGACCAGCAGGTGGTCGGCGTCCAGCCAGGCGACGTTCTGCTTGCCCATCGGCAGGCGAAAGCCGCCCTCGACGAAGCGGCCGGCCGCGGCGTCGAACTCGCGCAGCTCCACGGCATCGCCGCCGCCGTCGGAGAGCCGCACCAGGCAGCGGGTCTCGGCGGGTTCGAGGCAGATCGAGCCCTTCCAGATCCAGTTCCGGCCCTCGGCCCTGGAAAGGGCGTCGAGGTCGATCAGCGTGCGCCACGCGGGCGTGTCGCTCTCGTAGGACGCCAGGCTCGCGTGCCGCCAGACGCCGCGCGGGTTCGCCTTGTCCTGCCAAAGGTTGTCGACCCCGCCGGCCCGGAAGCTCGGCATGGGGATGCGGTCGGTGGCGGTGAGGATCGCGAGCGCCTGGAGCCGGTAGTCGGCGAAGCGCGGGTCGCCCTCCAGCCGCCCCGCGCCCGCCGCCGTCTCGGCCTCCACCCAGGCCCTGGCCTGGGCGCCGTCCACCTCCTCCAGCCACAGGAAGGGATCGTCCGGCTGCTGCGCCCCGGCCCCGCCGGCCAGGGCGAGGAAGGCGAGGAGGGCGAGCAGCGGCCGGGTCATGGCGTCGTCAGTCCATCAGTTTCTGGGCGAGGTAGGTGAATTCCAGCGCGATGCGCCGGGCCCGCTCGTTGAGGTTGGCGGCCGCCGCGTGCCCGCCGTCGATGTTCTCGTAGTAGAAGTAGGGGTAGCCGTATTCCTTCAGCCGCGCCGCCGCCTTGCGGGCGTGGGCCGGGTGGACACGGTCATCCTTGGTGGAGGTCTCGAGGAACACTTCGGGGTATTTCTGGCCGCGGCGCAGGTTCTGATAGGGCGAGTACTTGAGGATGTACGCCTTCTCGGACTCGATGCGCGGATCGCCATATTCCCCCACCCAGGAGGCGCCGGCGCCGATGTGGGTGTAGCCGATCATGTCGAACAGCGGCACCTGGATGACGATGGCGTTGAAGAGCTCCGGCCGCTGGGTGAGCGCCACGCCCATCAGGAGGCCGCCGTTCGAGCCGCCCATGGCGCCGAGCCGGCGGGGCGAGGTGATCTTCCGCGCGATCAGATCCTCGGCGACCGCGAAGTAGTCGTCGAAGACCTTCTGGCGGTTCTCCTTCAGGCCGGCGGTGTGCCAGCGCGGGCCGAACTCGCCGCCGCCGCGGATATTGGCCACCACATAGACCCCGCCGCGCTCCAGCCAGAGCTTGCCGACAGTGCCGGAATAGTTGGGGGTCTGGGAGACCTGGAAGCCGCCATAGGCGTACTGGAGGGTCGGCGCCGTGCCGTCGAACTTCAGGTCCTTGGCCCGCACCACGAAGTAGGGGACCTTGGTCCCGTCCTTGG
>DASPLZ010000495.1:0-10860 GCA_035627295.1 Phenylobacterium sp.
GCTGCTGGTGGCGGTGGAGATCGTCGGCGACGTCTCGATGGGCGCGCAGCGTTGGCTGGACCTGGGCTTCATCCGCTTCCAGCCCTCGGAGATCATGAAGGTCGGCATCGCGCCGTCTTGGCCGAGGCCCCGTGGTAGAACCGCGCCAGGGCCAGCACGATGCCGACCTTCATGATCTCCGAGGGCTGGAAGCGGATGAAGCCCAGGTCCAGCCAACGCTGCGCGCCCATCGAGACGTCGCCGACGATCTCCACCGCCACCAGCAGCAGCAGCGCCACCGCATAGACCGGATAGGCCACCGCGAACCACACCCGCGGGCTGAACATCGCCAGCACGACCATCATCGCAAAGCAGAGGCCGAAGCGCGTCAGGTGGTTGATCGCCCAGGGCTCGAAGGACGAGCCGGCGATGGAGAACATCATCAGCCCGCCCGCGCCGGCGATCAGGCAGAGCACCAGGGCGAAGGTCCAGTCGATCTCGCCGAGCTTGACGATCAGCCGGTCGCGCTCGCCGGGGCGGGTGATGGCGCTGGCGGTCATGCGGGCCTCGGCGGAGCTTGCGCGGCGGCGACCTGCGGCTGTGGCGGCGCGGCGCCCTCCAGGCCGTCCTCAGGGGTGAGCTCCGGCATCGGCGTGCGGGTGATGCGTTCGCGGATCTCGGGGTCCTTCAACAGGGCGACGCGCATGACCTCCCGCGCGCGGGGCGCGCCGGCGGTGGCGCCGCCCATGCCGCCGTGCTGCACGATCACCGAAAGGGCGTAGCGCGGTGCGTCATAGGGCGCGAAGGCGACGAACAGGTTGTGGTCCTTCATCCGCCAGGGGAGGCCCGTGCTCTTGCGTGGGCCTGAGCCGTAGGAGCGCGCCTGGGCGGTGCCGGTCTTGCCGGCCATCTTCACCTCGCCGAGGCCGAGTTGGCTCTGACGGTAGGCGGTGCCGCTGGTGTCGTTGGCCACCGCCGCCATGCCGCCGCGGACGATGTCGATATGCTCCTTGGGGAACGGCAGGTCCGGCGCGGCGTCGCCGGGCGGCAGCTCCTTGCCGCCGATCGATCGGATGAGCCTGGGATTGAGCGCCTTGCGCCCGTTGGCCAGGCGCGAGGTCATCACCGCCAGCTGCAGCCCGTTCACCGCCAGGGCGCCCTGGCCGATGGCGTAGCTGGGGGTCTCGCCGGGCCACCAGCGAGTGTTCTCGGTGCCCTTGAAGTATTCCTTCTTCCAGGCGGTCGAAGGCACGATCCCTTTTTTCTGGCCGGGAATGCCGATGTCGAAGATCTGCCCGAAGCCGAACTCCTTGGCGACCTTGGCGATCGGGTCGGGCCCGATCCGCACCGACATGGTGTAGAAATAGACGTCGCACGAGTTCTTGATCGCGTCGTGCATGTTCTGCGAGCCGTGCCGCCCCCAGCAACGGAAGGTCCGCCCGCCGAAGAACCAGCCGCCGGGGCAGTTCACCCGCTCCTCCGGGTCGATGCCGGCCTCCAGGCACGCCAGCGCCGTCATGGTCTTGAAGGTCGAGCCGGGCGGATAGGTGCCGGTCATCGCCTTGTCGAGCAGGGGCCGGCGCTCGTAGTTGGCCAGCGCCCGGTATTCCGGCCCGGTCAGCCCGCGCACGAAGCGGTTGGCGTCGAAGCTGGGCGCCGAGACCATGCAGAGGATGTCGCCGTTGCGGCAGTCCATCACCACGATGGCCCCGCTTTCCTCACCCATCATCTCCAGGGCGCGGTTCTGGATGTCGGCGTCGAGGGTCAGCTGCACCTCGGCCCCGGGGGTCGGCGGGATGTCGCCCAGCGTGTCGCGCCGCACCTCGCGGCCGTTGGCGTCGACCTCCACCTTGGCCGCGCCGGGCTTGCCGCGCAGCTCCAGGTCGAGCGCCTTCTCGATGCCCTGCCGGCCCATGCGGAAGCCGGGGTGCAGCAGGATCGGGTCGCTGTTCGGTCCGGTCTCGGTCAGGTCCTCGCGGTTGACCTTGGCCACATAGCCGATGACGTGGGCGAAGGCGCCGCCGAACGGGTAGACCCTCACCTCGCCCATGTCGGCGGTCACGCCCGGCAGCTCCGGCTGGCGCACGTTGATGGCCGAGAACTGCTCCCAGGTCATGTCCTCCATGACCGAGACCGGGACCCGGCGGGGGGTGTTGTTGATCTCGGTGAGCAGCCGCTTCTGCCGCTGCTCGTCCAGCGGCACGTACTCGGCCAGGGTCTTCAGCATCGCCGGCGCGTCGAGGTCCTTGTCGCGCGCGTAGAGCAGGCGGAAGTTCGGCCGGTTGCCGGCCAGCAGGACCCCGTTGCGATCCAGGATCAGCCCCCGCGGCGGCGGCGCCAGCCGAAAGTCGAACTGGTTCTCGACGGAAAGCTTCTGGAACCGCTGGGTCTGCACCAATTGCAGATAAGCCAGCCGCCCGCCGAGCGCCGTCAGCCCGAGCGCCGCCAGGCCTCCCAGCAGGATCTCCCGACGGTGGAACAGCCCCTGGCGTTCGTTGACGTCGGAAAAGAAGATCGACGGCTCGCTCATCCTCCTTCGCTCCCTGCGGGAGCTTCGGAGGACCCTGCCCGTCCTTCGTAGCCTTGGCGAAGAAGGATCATCGGAACCTGACGTCGGCGTCTTCGAAGCGTTCGATAAGATAGTCGGCGAACGGGTAGGCCAGCAACGTCGCCAGGTACTGCCAGACCATGCCGACCACCTGGGGACGCCCGCCTGCGTCCATCAGGCCGATCAGCCAGGCCGCGCCCATCGCCAGGGCGCAGGCGAAGGCGTACCAGGCCCACATGATCGGCCGGCTCTGGCCGACCAGTCCCGGCCTGGCGGCGAAGATCGCGCCGTAGGCGATCAGCAACGCCAGCGGCCACTGGCCCAGCGCGCCGCCCCAGAGCAGGTCCATCGCCACGCCCATCGCCAGCACCGCGAAGGGCGCCAGGATGGAGGGCCGGATCACCGCCCAGGCGAACAGCGGCGCCAGCGCCCAGACCGGCTCCGGCAACTGCAGGCCAAACACCTTCAGCGGCACGGTCAGCAGCCAGGTGGCCAGGATCGCCAGCAGCATCGGTCCCGCGATCCAGCGGAGCGGATGCAGCGGCCTCACTGCGGCGGCTCCGTTCGCGGCGGCGCCTTGGGGGCCGGAGCCTGGGCCGTGGCCGGCCTCGTCGCGGGCGGAGACGCCTTCTGCGGCGGCGTCGCAGCCTTGGGCGCGGGAACGGCGGTCGCCTTGGTGGCGGGCGTCTGCGTCGCGGTCGAGGGCGTCTTGGCGGCCGGCGTCGCCGCCTTCGCCGGCGGCGTGGCGGCTGCGCCGGCGGCGCGCGAGGGGATCGCCGGCCCGGTGGGCGGCGGCGTCGGCGGGGCGGCGGGCGGCGGCGGCTGGTCGCTGGCGGCGAGCTCGGCCTCGTTCACCAGCTGCGAGAAGTCGACGAACTGCAGGATGCGCACGAAGTCGATGGCGTCGCGGTCGCTATCCAGCGCAACCCGCCAGATCCCGTCCACTCCACGCACAGCCGTGCCCACCGGCAGGCCGCGGGGGAACACCGCCCCGTCGCCCGACGACAGCACCCGGTCGCCCACCTTCACCGGGTCGCGGCCGCGCAGGTAGGCCAGCTGCGGATGCCCGGAGCCGTCGCCGGTCAGGATGGCGCGGGCGTTGGTGCGGTCGATCATCACCGGCACGCGCGAGGCCGTGTCGGTGAGGAGGAGGATGCGGCTGGCGCCCTTGGTCACGCCGACCACCCGGCCGACCAGGCCCTCCTCGCTCATCACCGGGTTGCCGACCTTGACCCCAGCTTCGCTGCCGGCGTTGGCCAGGCGCGTGTTGGCGAAGGGGCCGCGGCTGTCGGCCACCACCCTGGCCGAGACCATCGGGATCGGCGGGTCGGTGCGCAGCTTCAGGAGTTCGCGGTAGCGGTCGTTGACGTCCTGCACGGCGACGGCGACGTTCTTCCACTGCCGCGCCTCGGCCAGCTCCCGCTTCAGCCGGCGGTTCTCGGAGACGGCGAAGAAGTAGCCGCGCACACCGTTCACGCCCGCCCCGATCCAGCGGATCGGCGCCGAGATCACCTCGCCCACCGGCGCCAGCACCCCGTCGGCGGCCTGGCGCGTCTGGCCGTAGGCCTCCGGCTCGAAGGTCTCCCGCCGGTCGGTCATGACCAGGGCGAGGGCCACGATGCCGGCCACGACCAGGGCCACCGCGGCGGTCCACGCCAGCGGCACCTTGACCTCGCCAAAACGACTGTCGCGGAAGGACACGCGGGAAGCGTCCCAAGGTTGGCGGCTACGGCCCTCGATGAGGCCGCTGGAAGTGTCGAGTGAGTCTTACGCCAGCGTCGATTCCAAGACGCCCTTCATCCACTTGGGATGTTCGAGCACCTTGCCGCAGCCCAGCGCCACGCAGGACAGCGGATCGTCGGCCACCGTCACCGGCAGGCCGGTGGCGTCGCTGATCTCCTGGTCGAGCCCGCGCAGCAGCGCCCCGCCGCCGGTGAGCATGATGCCCTTGTCGGCGATGTCGGCGGCCAGTTCCGGCGGGGTGGATTCCAGCGCCAGCTTCACCGCCTCGACGATCTGGCTGACCGGCTCGTTCAGCGCGTCGGCGGCCTGCTTCTCGGAGACCCGCACCTCGCGCGGCACGCCCTGCATCAGGTCGCGGCCCTTGACCTCGATGGCCAGGCCCTCGCCGTCGACCGGCGCGGTGGCCGTGCCGATCTCCTTCTTGATCCGCTCGGCGGTGGTCTCGCCGACCAGCAGGTTGTGGTTGCGGCGCATGTAGGACTGGATCGCCTCGTCCATCTTGTCGCCGCCGACGCGCACGCTGCGCGAATAGACGATGCCGGAGAGGGACAGGACGGCCACCTCGGTGGTGCCGCCGCCGATGTCCACCACCATCGAGCCGGTCGGCTCGTGGATCGGCAGGCCGGCGCCGATCGCCGCGGCCATCGGCTCGTCGATCAGTCCGACGCGGCGGCCGCCGGCGTTGAGGCACGAATCATTGATCGCCCGCCGCTCCACGGCGGTGGCGCCCGACGGCACGCAGACGATGACCTTCGGGTTCACAAAGCCGCGGCGGTTATGCACCTTCCTGATGAAGTGCTTGATCATCTCCTCGGCGACTTCGAAGTCGGCGATCACCCCGTCGCGCATCGGGCGGATGGCTTCCATGTGCCCGGGCGTGCGGCCCAGCATCATCTTGGCCTCGATGCCGACGGCGTGGACCACCTTGCGCCCGCCGACGGTGCGCAGCGCCACCACCGAGGGCTCGTTCAGCACGATCCCCTTCCCTTTCATGTAGATCAGGGTGTTGGCGGTGCCGAGATCGATGGCGATGTCGTTGGAGATCACGCCGAAGAGGGATGAGAACATCTAGGACCCGGAATCGGAGGGGAAGCGCGGACGAAACGGCGGCGAGTTGTGGCTGTCCGTGTGGCGCCAATGCGGCGACGCGTCATCCCTCACCGGAAGAGGTCGCTGTGCCTTGATAGGCTCGCCATTTCAAGGCGTATGAAGTTCGCTCTATCGCCATTTATCCGCGACAGGGGGTCGCCCCCTTGAAATACGGCCGGAACCGAAGCCTGCTATCGGGCTTAAGCGTACCGAGGGCGGAGGAGATCTTCTCGACATGTCGGACGTGCTGACCCTGCGCAGGACCCGGCGCGTGTGCGTCTGGGCGGTGACCGGCGCCTTCATCCTGCCCCTGGCCGCCTGCGGCGACGCCTCGGCCGACCAGAACGCCCCGACCAATGCGACGGTCGCGCCGGTCGAGGAGGTGTTCAACCCGGACAACCTCGACGTTCCCTATGTCCCGACGCCGGACGACACGGTCGCCGCCATGCTCGACCTCGGCGGGCTGAAGGCGGGGGACTTCGTGATCGACCTCGGCTCCGGCGATGGCCGCATCCTGGTGGCCGCCGCCCAGCGCGGGGCGACCGGCTTCGGCGTCGACATCAACCCGCAGCGGATCGCCGAGGCCAACGCCAACGCCCAGAAGGCCGGCGTCGCCGACAAGGTGAGCTTCCGCCGTCAGGATCTCTTCGAGACGCCCATCGCCCAGGCCAGCCTGCTCACCATGTACCTGCTGCCGGAGGTGAACCTGAAGCTTCGCCCCCGCATCCTCGACGAGCTGAAGCCGGGCACGCGGGTGGTCTCCCACGCGTTCGATATGGACGACTGGCAGCCGGACGCCACCTCCGCCAACGGCCGGGTCTACCTCTGGATCGTGCCGGCCAAGGTGGAGGGCAACTGGCGCGTCAGCGGCGCGGCTGAGGGCTCTTTGTCCCTGAAACAGAAATTCCAGCAGATCGAAGGGACCTTCGCCGGCAAGCCGATCCGCGAGGCGACCCTGAAGGGCGACCGCATCAGCTTCGTCGCCGACACCTCGGCCGGGCCGCGCCAGTTCACCGGCGTGGTCGCTGGAAACACGATCACGCCCGTCAAGGCCGAAGGCGTGCCCCTGGCGCAGGAGGCCAAGGGCTGGCGCGCGAGCCGCGGCGCTTGAGCCACGAAGCCGGGGCGGCGCGCTCCCAATCCTCCCCCGCCTGCGGGGGAGGGGGACCGCGAAGCGGTGGAGGGGGCGCGACTGGGCGTGGGCCTCAGCAGGTTCGCGCCGGCGCGTCTTTGCTGACTCTCAGTGCAGAACTTCGCCCCCTCCACCGCTTCGCGGTCCCCCTCCCCCATTCCGCTGCGCTACTTGGGGGAGGATTTGGCGCACGGGCCCCGACCCCTGAGCCTCTCTGGTGACTTCACTCGCCGACACCACCCCGCCCCGCACTCTCGGCGTCGCCGCCGGGGTCGCCATCCTGGTGGGCGTGGTGCTGGGCGTCGGCGTGTTCCGCGCGCCGCAGGTGGTGGCGCTGAATGTCACCAGCGAGGCGGCCTACATCGGCCTCTGGCTGCTCGGCGGGGCCATCACCCTGATCGGCGCCCTCTGCTACGCCGAGCTGGGTTCGGCCTATCCGCATGAGGGCGGGGAGTACCACTTCCTCTCGCGCGCCTACGGCCGCCCGACGGCCCTGATGTTCGCCTGGGCGCGCGGGGCGGTGATCCAGCCAGGGGCCATCGCCGCGGTGGCCTTCGTCTACGGCGACTACATGGCCCGCATCGCCCCGCTCGGCGAATTCGGGCCCGCCTGGCACGCGGCCGCGGCGGTCGCGGCGCTCACCGGCCTCAACCTCGCCGGCACCCTGCAGAGCAAGACCGCCCAGATCACCCTCACCCTCGTCGACCTCGCCGCCCTCGGCGCCCTGATCGTCGCGGGCCTGGCGTTCGGCGAGCCCGGCGCCGGCCCGGCGGCCAGCGCAGCGCCGGCCAACCCCGCCGCGGGCCTCGCCCTGGTGTTTGTCCTCCTGACCTACGGCGGCTGGAACGAGGCGGCCTACCTCGGCGGCGAGGTGCGGCGGCCCGAGCGCGACATGCTGCGCATCCTGGCGATCGGCGTCGGCGTGGTGATCGTCGTCTACACCCTGGCCAACTACGCCTATCTGCGGGGCCTCGGCCTCGAGGGCCTGCGCGCCGCCGACGCGCCCGGCGCCGAGCTCATGCGCCAGACCCTCGGCGAAGGCGCCGCCGCCGCCCTGGCGGCCGGCGTGGCGGTGGCGGCCCTCTCCACCCTCAACGGCACCCTCTTCACCGGCGCGCGCACCTTCGCCGCCCTCGGGCGAGACCTGCCGGCGCTCGGCCGCCTCGCCGTGTGGAGCGCGCACGGCAAGAACCCGCGAGGCGCGATCCTCGTCCAGGGCCTGGGCTCTCTCCTGCTGGTCGGCCTGGGCGGGGCGACCCGCGAGGGCTTCCAGGCGATGGTCGACTACACAGCCCCGGTCTTCTGGGGCTTCATGCTGCTCTGCGCTCTGTCGCTGTTCGTCCTTCGGCGGCGAGATCCGGCGACCGCCCGACCGTTCCGCGCGCCGCTCTACCCCCTCACCCCGGCGATCTTCGCGCTGAGCTGCGCGGGACTGCTCTATTCCAGCCTGGCCTATACCGGGGCCGGAGCGCTCTGGGGCGTGGCGATCCTGGCGCTGGGCCTGCCGCTGCTGCTCCTGAAGCGCAGCTAGCCGAGCGCGGTCAGCGCCACGCCCGCGGCCGTCACCGCGCCGGCGACGATCTGGATCAGGGTCAACCGCTCCCTGAAGAGCCGCCGCCCGGCCGCCGCCGCGATCGGCATCTCGATCACGCCGACGGCCCGCACCGGACCGGCCGGCGCCAGGGCCAGGGCCGCGAACCAGCAGGCCGAGGCCGCCGAGCCGCAGAATCCCGCCCCCAGCGACTGGCGCCAGGCGGCCAGCACCGCGATCAGCGCCGAGGGCCGGAACGCCGCCAGCAGCCCCGCCAGCAGCGCCGTCTGGAAGGCCTGCACCAGGCAGACCGTGGCCAGCGCCGCATAGATCGGATGCTCCGGCTCCAGCAGGATCCCGGCCCGCCGGTAGCTGTTGAGCGCGATGGCGAAGGCGAAGCCCGAAGCCAGTCCCAGAAGCGCGCCGGAGAACGCCCCCTCTCCCGCCCCGCGGCGCGGCCAGGTGAGCACGCCCAGGCCCGCCGTCGCCAGCGCCACCCCGGCCCAGGCCGTCGCCGGGAGCGCATCGCCCAAGGCTGCACCCAGGATGGCGGCGAACGGCAGGGAGCTCTGCTGCAGGGCCGTGGCCACGGCAAAGCCCGAGCGCCGCATGGCCACCAGCAGCGCGGCCGTGGCGCCCATCTGCGCCAGAGCGCCGACGACGGCTGCGATCAGATAGCCGAAGCTCATCCGCGGGCTCGCGCCCTGGCTGACGGCTGCGATCACACCGAACATCGCCAGCGAGAACGGCAGGCCGAAGAGGAAGCGCACCAGGGTCGCGCCCCACGGCCCGGCGTCGCCCACCAGCCCGCGCTGCAGCGCGTTGCGCGCCACCTGCAGCGGAGCGGCGAGCGCGGTCAGGATGATCCAGAGCATGCAAGACCTTTCCTTCTCCCCTTGCGGGAGAAGGTGTCGCCGTCAGGCGATGGATGAGGGGTCGAAGACGATCTTCGCGAGAAAGCGGATCGGCGAACCGCCGGATGAGAGGCTGGGAGACCCCTCATACGGCCCTTCGGGCCACCTTCTCCCGCAAGGGAGAAGGGCGATCAGAACCCGCTGGCGAGCTTTGCGTCAGGCGCCGTCTTCTCCTTGCGGGCGAAGAGGTTGTTCAGCGCGTTGACGTAGGCCTTGGCGCTCGCCGTGAGCGTGTCGGTGTCCGCCGCCTGGCCGGTGGCGATGTGGCCGCCCTCCTCCAGCCGGACGCTGACCTGAGCCTGAGCGTCGGTGCCTTCGGTCACCGCATGCACCTGGAAGAGGCGCAGGACGGCGGTGTGCGGCACCACCTCGTGGATGGCGTTGAACACCGCGTCCACGGGGCCGTCTCCGGTGGCGGTGGCGGTGCGCTCCTCGCCGTCGACGGTGACGGTCAGGTGCGCCTCCTGCGGGCCTTCTGTCCCGGCGATGACGCGCAGGTGCGAGACCTGGATGCGGTCGGCGCTCGAAGCCAGGGCGTCGTCCACCAGGGCGACGAGGTCGTCGTCGAAGACGTGCTTCTTCTTGTCGGCCAGTTCTTTGAACCGGGTGAAGGCGTCGTTGAGCGCGTTCTGGCCCAGCTCATAGCCCAGGGCCTTCAGCTTCTCGCGGAAGGCGTGGCGGCCCGAGTGCTTGCCCATGACGAGGTTCGAGGCGCCCTGCCCGACGTCCTCCGGCTGCATGATCTCGTAGGTTCCGCGGTCCTTCAGCATCCCGTCCTGGTGGATGCCGCTCTCGTGGGCGAAGGCGTTCTTGCCCACGATCGCCTTGTTGAACTGCACGGGGAAGCCGGTGATCGCCGAGACGTAGCGGCTGGCCCGAGTGATGTGCTGGGTCTCGATGCCGGTGTGGTAGGGCAGCCGGTCGCCGCGCACCTTCAGGGCCATCACGACCTCTTCCAGCGCCGCATTGCCGGCCCGCTCGCCGATGCCGTTGATGGCCACCTCCACCTGCCGCGCCCCGCCCTGCACGCCGGCCAGGCTGTTGGCCACCGCCAACCCTAAGTCGTTGTGGCAGTGGGTGGAGAGGATCACCTTGTCGATGTCCGGGACGTTGTTCACCAGGTCGCGGAAGATCGCCTCGTACTCGGACGGGTAGGTGTAGCCGACGGTGTCGGGGATGTTCACCGTCCGCGCGCCGGCGCGGATGGCGGCCTCGACGCAGCGGCGCAGGAAGTCCTGCTCGGTGCGGGTGGCGTCTTGCGCCGACCACTCGACGTCGTCGCACAGGTTGCGCGCCAGCGTCACCGACTTGGTGATCGCCTCCAGGATGTCCTCCTGGCTCATCCGCAGGATGTGGTCGCGGTGGCTGGGGCTGGTGGAGAGGAAGGTGTGGATGCGGCCGCGCTTGGCGGGGCGGATGGCCTCGGCGCAGCGCTCGATATCGGCCATGCCGGCGCGGGCCAGGCCGCAGACCGTGCTCTCGGTGACGATCTCGGAGATCGCGCGCACGGCCTCGAAGTCGCCATTGGAGGCGATCGGGAAGCCCGCCTCGATCACGTCGACCTTCATGTCCTCGAGGATCTTGGCCAGCTCCAGCTTCTCGTCATGGCTCATCGAGGCGCCGGGCGACTGCTCGCCGTCGCGCATGGTGGTGTCGAAGATGACGACGCGGTCGCTGGCCGAAGCCGGTTGGACGGCGGCGGACTCGGATACGGGTTGGGTCATTTCAGTCTCGCGGTGTTCGGTTCGTGGGGCGGAGGTTCGTGAAGACCCCTGGTCGCCCGGCCGCGAGCGTGCGCGTGCCTAGAGAGGCGCCCAGGGGCCGCTAAGCCCCAGCGAGAGAAGAAGCAGGCTGTTCAGCCGCGTGCGCATGGCGGGCTAAGTACCCAAACCCCCGCTGGGCCGCAAGCATCTTGCGCCAACTG
>DASPLZ010000496.1:0-2984 GCA_035627295.1 Phenylobacterium sp.
CATCAGCCCGAGCGCCTTGAAGCTGGCGACGCCGTCGCGCCCGACGACGAGGTGGTCGTGAATAGTGATGCGCATGGGCCGGGCCGCGTCGACGATCTGCTTCGTCATGTCGACGTCGGCGGACGACGGCGTCGGGTCGCCGGAGGGATGATTAGGAAGGAGGATCAGCGCGCTGGCCGACAGTTCGAGGGCGCGGCGGACCACCTCGCGCGGATAGACCGGCGCATGGTCGACGGTGCCGCGGTTCATCACCTCGTCGGCGATCAGCTGGTTCTTCTTGTCGAGGAAGAGCACGCGGAACTGCTCGCGCGCCTCGTTGGCCAGCGCCACCCGGACGTAGCCGAGCAGGGCGGACCACGAGGAGATGACCGTGCGCTTGATCACCGGCGCCTTGGCGATGCGGACGGTGGCTTCGTGCAGCAGCTTCAGGTCGAGCGCGGCGGCGTCGCCGACGCCGGGGACGGTCTTCAGCTCGTCGATGGCCGCCGCCGCCAGGCCGCTCAGCGAGCCGAAGCGGGCGAGCAGCGCCTTGGCGAGCGGCTTCACGTCGCCCCGCGGGAAAGTGCGGAAGAGGTAGAGCTCCAGCAGCTCATAGTCCGGCAGGTGCTCGACGCCGGCCTGCCGGGCGCGCTCGCGCAGCCGCTCGCGGTGGCCGAGCTGATGGGCGGCCGGCCCTTCGGAAACGCCCTCGGCTTGAGACACCCGCCCTCCATTCCCCTCACGCGCGTAAACGGACGATGGCAAATATCGGAGGTTGCGGGAAGCGTCGCCCGCCGAATCCACCCCAAGCGGAATAGGGGAGCGGTTCAGCGCTGAGAGGCGGTCCGTGGTTCGAGACGCGGACCTGAGGGTCCGCTCCTCACCATGACTAGGTTTGAGCTGAGTTCGTCATCCTGGGAGCGGCAAAGCCGCGTCTCGAAGGACGCAGAGCGAACCGGCCGGCGCCAAGCCGCGCCCTGAGCTACAGAGCCGGCTTGAAGAGGCCCTTGGGCGAGGCGGTGAAGACCTCCACGCCGGTCTCGGTCACGCCCACCGAATGCTCGCACTGGGCCGACAGCGACTTGTCGCGGGTGACCGCCGTCCAGCCGTCGGAGAGCACCTTCACCTGCGGCTTGCCGAGGTTCACCATCGGCTCGACGGTGAAGAACATGCCCGCCTGCAGCACCGCGCCCTCGCCGGGGCGGCCGTAGTGCAGCACGTTCGGCGAGTCGTGGAACACCCGCCCCAGGCCGTGGCCGCAGAAGTCGCGCACCACGCTGCAGCGCTGGGCCTCGACGTAGCTCTGGATGGCGAAGCCGATGTCGCCGAAGGTCGCCCCCGGCCTGATGGCGGCCAGGCCCCGCGCCATGCCCTCATAGGTCACCTCGATCAGCCGCTTGGCGCGCGGGGCGATCTCGCCGACCGGGTACATGCGGGAATGGTCGCCGTGCCAGCCGTCGACGATCACGGTCACGTCGCAGTTGACGATGTCACCTTCGCGCAAGGGGCGCTCGGACGGAAAGCCGTGGCAGACCACGTGGTTGGGCGAAATGCACAGTGTGTGGGTGTAGCCCTTGTAGCCGAGGCAGGCCGGCAGGGCGCCGTGGTCGAGGATGAACTCGCGGGCCAGGGTGTCGATGGTCTCGGTGGCGACGCCCGGCTGGATGTGCGGCGTCAGCATGTCCAGGCATTCGGCGGCGAGGCGCCCGGCCCGGCGCATGCCCTCGAAGTCCTCGGGCTTGTGGATCTTGATCTGGCCGGTGCGGACTTCCGCCTCCAGCACGTCGGTCATGGCCATGTCGGTTTCCTGCGCTCTTGGCGCGAAGCGCTTTAGGTCGTGATCCTAGCACGGAAGTTCAACATTCGCCGAACCCGCCGCGCGCGGCGGCGTTTGAGCCGCCATGCCCCAGGTCTATCTCGACTGCGACGGCGTGCTGGCCGACTTCGACAAGGGCGCCGAGCAGGTGTTCGGCATGCCGCCCACGAAATTCCAGAAGCACCACGGCCTTGGCCTCTTCTGGAAGAAGCTCACCGCCGCGCCGGATTTCTTCGCCGGGCTTGAGCCGCTGCCGGACGCCATGCGCCTGTTCGAGGCGGTGAAGCACCTGCAGCCGATCATCCTCACCGGCCTGCCGCGCGGCAGATGGGCCGAGCCGCAGAAGCGCCGCTGGGCCGAGCGGCATTTCCCGGGCGTGGAGGTGATCGCCACCAGCGCGGCCCTGAAGCGTGAGCACTGCCATCCCGGCGACGCCCTGATCGACGACCGCGACCAGTACCGCCACCTTTGGGAGGAGGCCGGCGGAGTGTTCATCCACCACAGGGACGCCGAAAGCTCGATCGCCGAGCTGAAGGCCAGGGGCTTCCTCTAGAACCGCGCCGGGATCAGCCGGATCGGGAAGGGGCCGAGCGGCGTCCAGCCCCGCCTGGCGATCACCTCGTTGCTCTCCACCGCCCGGCGGCCGTCGGCCAGCGACCAGGTGATGTGCCAGCTGGAGCCGTCCGGCCGGTCGGTGGTTCCTGCGATCCGCACGACCAGCGCCTGCACGCCGGCGCCGTCGTCGGCGATCCCCACCACCGTCGGGTCCTCCGCGACGGGCGCAGCCTCGCCGGGCGCAGGGCCGACCTTCAGCGTCACATGGTGGGCGACGGTCTTCTCATAGGCCGGCGGGATGCGCGCCAAGAGGTCCGCCCGATCGCCGGGGTCGAGCAGCCAGCCGATGACGTGACCCTCTCCGGGCATCAAATCCTCCTTGCGCCCGCCAACCCTTCGCCGCCGCGGCGGTTCCGCGGCGCGGAGGGTCCCTGCGTGGTTCGAGACGCGGCTTCGCCGCTCCTCACCATGACGAGGGTGTGCTGACCTTGTCATCCTGAGGAGCCCGCGCGAGCGGGCGTCTCGAAGGACGCAAGGCGCCTCAACCTCAGCCCGGCCCGCGCCGCCACGGAATCCGCCGGGCGATCCTGACGCCCTCGGCTGCCATGTCGCAGGCGTAGGCCAGCACCTCCAC
>DASPLZ010000497.1:0-5378 GCA_035627295.1 Phenylobacterium sp.
ACCCGTCTCGGCGCGTGCCGCGCCGATCCACCCTCCCCACAAGGGGGAGGGAGTCTCGCGAATGTCCCACCCTGTCCCGCGAGTATTCGTCCCGCGAGTCTCGCCTTCGCGCGCCGGCTCGGGCATAGCCCCGCCCATGACCGCCCCTGTCGTCCTCGACCACCTCGCCGACCTTTCCCGCGACTACGACGTGCTGCTGAGCGACGTCTGGGGCGTGATCCACAACGGCCGCGAGGCCTTCCCGGTCGCCTGCGCAGCCCTGGCCCGCTGGCGGGCGGAGGTGGGGCCGGTGGTGCTGATCTCCAACGCCGCGCGGCCTGCCGCCGAGGTGGTCCGACAGCTCGACGCCCTCGGCGTGCCGCGGGAGGCCTGGAGCGCCTTCGTCACCTCCGGCGACGCCACCCGTCCGTTGCTGGCGGCCCGCGCGCCGGGGCCGGTCTGGACCGTCGGCTGGGAGGGGGACTCGCCGCTCTACGAGGGCCTGGGCCTGGCCTACGCCGGGGCGGACGAGGCGACGTTCATCTCTGTCACCGGCCCCAACAACGACGAGGTCGAAACGCCCGAGGAATACCGCGAGGCCTTCACGCTGGCGGCGCAGCGCGGCCTGCCGATGATCTGCGTCAATCCCGACATCGTGGTGCAGCGCGGCGAGCGGCTGATCTACTGCGGCGGGGCGCTGGCGCAGCTCTACGAAGAGCTGGGCGGCCGGGCGTTCATGGCCGGCAAGCCGCATGCGCCGATCTACGACCTCGCCCTGGCCGAGGGCGAGCGGGCGCTGGGCCGCCCGCTGGACCGCGCCCGCGTGCTCTGCGTCGGAGACGGGGTGGTGACCGACGTGCGGGGGGCGAACGCCCAGGGACTGGACGCCCTCTTCATCGCCGCCGGGATCCACGGGGCGGAGGCTATCGGGCCGGACGGCAGGGCGATCCCGCAGGCCGTCGAGCGGCTGCTGGCCGCCGAGGGCGCGCACGCCCGCTACGCCATGGCTGACCTGGTGTGGTGAGCCTTCCCCCGGTACGGGGGCCGGATGTCGCGAAGCGACGACGGTCGATGGGGGAAGTGATTTGCAACCCCCAGGCCTCCCCCCATCGACCCTCGGCTTCGCCTTCGGGCCACTTCCCCCTAGAAGGGGGAAGGATTCGCGCGTCGCAGCTGGGGAGAACAGATGCCGGGCATCGTCTTCGAAGACCTCGCGGTCGGCCAGTCGGCCGAGCTGACCCGCACCGTGGCGGAGGGCGACCTGGCGGCCTTCGCCGAGGTCTCGGGCGACGACAATCCGGTGCATCTCGACGAGGCCTATGCGGCGACCACGCCGTTCGGCGGGCGGATCGCGCATGGGATGCTGTCGGCGGCCTATATCTCGGCGGTGATCGGCACGCAGCTGCCGGGGCCGGGGACCATCTACCTCACGCAATCGCTGCGCTTCCGCCGGCCGGTGCGGATCGGCGATGCGGTGACCGCCCGGGCGACCATCACCGCCCTCGACGACAGGCGCGGCGACGTCACCATCGCCACCGTCTGCGAGGTGGGCGGCAAGACGGTGCTGGACGGCGAGGCGCTGGTTCGCGCGCCGCGCAGGGGCGCGTAAGGCTTGCGCATCATCCACGACTGGAAGGGCCTCAGCGCCGACGATCGCGGCGCGGCGGTGGCGCTCGGCAATTTTGACGGCGTGCATCTCGGCCACCAGCAGGTGATCGCCGGCGCCGCCGAGGCCGCGCGGCGGCTCTCCGCCCCGCTGGGGGTGATCAGCTTCGACCCGCACCCGCGGCGGCTCTTCCATCCGAACGAGCCGGCGTTCCGGCTGATGACCCTGGATCAGCAGGCGCGCGCCTTGGCGGCGCTGGGCGTGGAGCGCTTCTATCTCCTGCCCTTCGATTTCGAGCTGGCGGGCCTCAGCGACTCCGACTTCGCCCTGCGCGTGCTGGCCGAAGGCCTGGGCGTGCGCCATGTCGCGGTGGGCTTCGACATCTCCTTCGGCAAGGGCCGCACCGGCAGCCCGGCGGCCATGCGGCGCTATGGCGAGGCGCTGGGGTTCTCGGTGTCGGTGGCCGAGGCGTTCGGCGACGAGGCCGGCAAGATCTCCTCAACCGCGATCCGCGACGCCCTGCGCGACGGGCGGCCGGAGGAGGCGGCGCGGATGCTGGGCCGGCCCTTCGCCATCGAGGGCGTCGTGCGGCGCGGCCAGCAGCTGGGCCGCCAGCTGGGCATCCCGACGGCCAACATCTTCCTGGACGACTATGTGATCCCGCGCCTGGGCGTCTACGCCACCAGGACGCGGCTGCCGGACGGCAGGGTGCAGGCGGGCGTCGCCAACCTTGGCGTCAACCCGACCACCGGGGTGGTCGAGACGCGGCTGGAGGTCTGGCTCTTCGACTTCGACGAGGACCTCTACGGCCAGATGCTGGAAACGCAGCTCGTCGCCTTCCTGCGGCCGGAGGAGAAGTTCCCCAGCATCGACGCGATGATGGCGCGCATCCGCATCGACGAGGCCGAGGCGCGGCGGATTCTCGGGGCGTGACAGCGAAACGGCTTGGCCCTGCGTCCTTCGAGACGCCCGCTTTGCGGGCTCCTCAGGATGACGAAGCCAGCACAAACCTAGTCATGGTGAGGAGCGGCGAAGCCGCGTCTCGAACCACGCAAGGCGCACCCGCCGCAACTCCTCTCGGCTAGATATCCAATCTGTAGAACGCCTTCGCCGCGCCGCTGAAGAGCGCCGTCTTTTCGCTCTCCGAGGCGCCCGCGGCGATGCGTTTGAAGGCGTTCCAGAGGGTGGCGTAGTCGCAGGACCCCATGTCGACCGGGAAGTTGCTCTCGAACATGCAGCGGTCCGGCCCGAAGGCCTCGATGCAGGTCTCGATGTAGGGGCGCCACTCCTCGGCCAGCTGCGCTGAGGGCGCGCGGGGCTCAGCGAGGAAGGAGGGGAAGTTGCAGAAGGCCATGGCCAAGCCGCCCAGCTTGACGAAGACGTTGGGCGATTTGGCCAGCTCCTGGATGTTGGCCTTCCAGGTCGGGAAGCGCTCCTCGCGGCGGCCTTCGTAGCTGGAAAGGCCCAGCGGCGTGCCGACGTGGTCGAGCACCACGCGGGTGTCCGGGAAAGCTCGGGTGAGGCCGATCAGGTCCGGCAGCTGCGGCTCCAGCATCCAGGCGTCGAACGACAGGCCCAGGCGCGCCAGGTGGTGGAAACCCGAGCGGAAGGCGTCGGAGGCGTAGAGGCCGCCCTGCGTGCGGGCCAGCGGGCCGAGGACGCCGGCGTCGGGGTCGTGCGAGGCGCTCTGGCGCACGCCGCGGAAGCGGCCCGGCGCGGCGGCGATGTGCGCCTCCAGCTGCTGGGCGACGCCGTCGCCGAGGGTGAAGTCGGCGCGCCCGACGATGCCGGCGCAGGCCCGGATCGCGCCGTAGCGCCCGCTGGCCGACATGGCGGCGACGCCGTTGACGAACTCGGTCTCGCCGACCGGCTTCAGGTGGTCGGGGCCGTCCGCGCGGTACATGGCCCCGCATTCGACGAACACAGTGGCGACGACGTTGTGGCCGCTGCCGGTGTCGGCCAGGAGCTCGTCGAGCAGGTAGCGCGCGGCGGGCTGGATCGCCACGGTGAAGCCGTGCGTCGCCGACGGTGCGCCGGCCGGCGGCGGCGGGCGG
Source organism: Phenylobacterium sp. (assembly GCA_035627295.1). Taxonomy (GTDB): domain Bacteria; phylum Pseudomonadota; class Alphaproteobacteria; order Caulobacterales; family Caulobacteraceae; genus Phenylobacterium. The sequence continues at coordinate 3,640 of DASPLZ010000497.1, forward strand.
TCCCACAGGTGGTGGTGCGGATCGACGATCGGCAGCTCGGGCTCGAGGATCGGTTCGCGGGCGGTCATCAGCGTCTCCTCCGACATCTTTGACGCCGGCTTACGACAGTTTTCGCCGGTCCGGGAGCGCGAGGCGGCCGGTCCCCCGATGGCTCCCGCCGCCAGCGTTTGCATCGACTCCCCGCGGCGGCTGGAGTAACACCTAAGGACTGACGGCTGTCAGCGACGAAGGGCTGGGGCTTGCGGATGGCGATCGCGTTCGAACCCGTGCTCTCGTCGGCCAACCGGGAAAATCCGCCATCGGCCGCGCGCCGATCGGGTGAGGCGCCATAGCCATGCCGATATCCGTATCTCCCCCTTCGATCAGCTCCCCCGAAGGCGACTCCGGGGTCCAGATATTCAGCTACACCGTCACCAACACCGGGACGAACGACTCCTATGTCACCTGGTGGGTGGACGGGATCAGCGCGGACTCCTCGGACTTCGCCGGCGGGACCCTGCCGTCCGGCGGCAGCCCCATCACGATCAATGGAGGCGGGAGCACCGTCGTCAGCATCTCGGTCAACGGCGACGTCGACCCGGAACCGGACGAGACCTTCCAGGTCACCTTCGAATCCTTCGACTCCGGCGGGGGCGGGGATAACCCGGACGTCATCGTCTTCGGCACGATCCTGGACGACGACGGCTACATCCCGCCCTCCTATTCGATCTCCCCCTCGTCGGTGAGCGTCTTCGAGGGCGACTCCGGCGTCCAGGTGCTCCGCTTCACCGTCACCCGCAGCGGCAACACGTCCGACGGGGACGCGGTCGAGTGGTCCGTCGGCGGCGATGTGAGCGCTAATGACTTCGGAGGCGGGTCCTATCCGTCGGGCCTGCTGTTCTTCGACCCGGGCCAGACCGAGGCGTTCATCGACATTCCGGTGCAGGGCGACCTCGTCCCCGAACAGGATGAGACCTTCACGATCTCTCTCTATCCCTACACCGATGGCGTCGATCCCGATCCGGAGCTGCTGGCCTCGGCCGGCGGCACGATCCTCGACGACGACACGGTGCTCGTCGAGGTCAGCATCGCGCCCCCGGCGATCAGCCAGACGGAGGGCGACAGCGGGCCGCGCATCTATACCTACACCGTCACGCGCAGCGACGAGACCGGAACCCTGAGCGTTCCCTGGTCGGTCACCGGCGCCTCGAACGCTCCGGCCAACGGCCTGGATTTCGCCGGCGGCCTGCTTCCCTCCGGGCAGGTCACCTTCCAGCCCGGCCAGACGACGGCGACGATCGAGATCCGGGTCAACGGCGATGTCCAGGTGGAGCCGGACGAAGGCTTCGAGGTGCAGCTGACGGCTCCCGACGGGGTGGTGCTGGCCGCCGACACCGCCAGCGGGACCATCGTCAACGACGACACCCCCACCCGCCTCGACATCGGGCCGCCGGCGATCAGCCTGGTCGAGGGCCACAGCGGCGCCCAGGTCTACACCTACACCGTGACCCGCAGCGGGCCGCTCACCCAGACCTCGACGGTCAACTGGAGCGTCGAGGGACTGGGGCTCAGCCCCGCCGACGCCGCCGATTTCGTGGGCGGAGTCTTGCCCTCCGGAACGCTGAGCTTTGCGAGCGGCGAGGCCACCAAGACGATCGAGGTCCTGGTTTCCGGCGACCGCGCCTTCGAACCCAACGAGGAGTTCCAGGTCAGGCTCGGCGGCGCGACCGGCGGCGCGATCGGAGTGGGGACCGCCACCG
>DASPLZ010000498.1:0-4458 GCA_035627295.1 Phenylobacterium sp.
GTAGTGCAGCACCTGGTGGACGACCACCAGGTCGGCGCTCCCCTCCGGCAGGCGGGTGCCGAAGATGTCGCCGTGGCGCAGCTCGCAGCGCTCCAGCCCGGCGCGGGCCACATTGGCGCGGGCGACGTTCAGCATGTGCTGCGAGAGGTCGAGGCCGAGGCTCGTCTCCGCCTCCGGCCCCAGCAGGGTCAGCATCCGGCCGGTTCCCGAACCCAGGTCCACCAGCCGCCGGAACGGCCCCTCGCCCGCCGCCTGGCGGATCGCCGCCTCCACCGCCTCGTCGGAGACGTAGAGCGAGCGGATGCGGTCCCAGTGGGCGGCGTTGCGTTCGAAGTAGAGGGTGGCCTGCTCGGCGCGTTCGGCCTTCACCGCCTCCAGCTGCTCGGCGTCCTTGGCCAGCACCGCGTCGTCGGCGACCACGGCGGCCAGCACCTCGTCCAGCAGCTCGCGCCTTTGGCCCTCGACCGCCAAGCGGTAGAACACCCAGGCCCCGTCCGGGAAGCGCTCGACGAGCCCGGCCTCGGCGAGCAGGCGCAGGTGACGCGAGACGCGCGGCTGGCTCTGGCCGAGGATGCGGCCGAGCTCCATCACCGCCAGCTCCTCGTGGGCCAGCAGCGCCAGGATGCGAAGCCGCGTCGGCTCGCCGGCCGCGCGCAGCACCTCCACAGCCTGATCCAGCGAGAGCGTCATAGGGACATAAAGATATCTTTATATGATTATGTCAAGGGTCCGGCGAGGGCGTCGGCGGTGGATTCGGCCCAGCGCAGCATCGCCTCGCGCGCGCCGCCGGCCCGGGCGCGGATGGCCAGGCCATGCATCGCCGAGGCCGCCACGAAGGCGAGGCCCGGGACGTCGGCGTCCTTCGGCAACTCGCCGGCGGCCACGGCCAGGCGCAGGCGATCCTCGAACTTCCCCTGGATCCCCGCGAAGGTCTCGTCCAGCACCCGCCGCACGTCCGGATCGCCCAGCGCCTCGGTGAGCGCCGTGCCGGTGAGGAAGCAGCCGCGCGACTCGCCCGACAGATAGACCTCCGCCGCTCGCCGGTAGAACTGGCCCAGCGTCTCGCGCAGGGTTCCCGGCGCAGCCAGCCCCCCCTCCACCGAGGCCAGGGTCAGGGCCGCCTGCCGCGCCAGCGTCGCCGCATAGAGCGCCCGTTTGTCGCCGAACGCCGCATAGAGGCTCGGCCGGTTCATCCCCGTCGCGGCGGCGAGCTCGTCCAGCGAGGTGGCGGCGAAGCCGGCTTCCCAGAACAGGTCCTTGGCCCGGGCCAGGGCGGCTTCGGCGTCATAGGCCCGGGGACGACCCCGGCGGCGCGGCTCAGATTTTTGTACCATCTCGCAAAGAAACCTTGACCGCCTTTATTTTGTGCGGAACGGTATGAAAATAAACCCCGGCATGGAGACCGCCCATGGACCTCTACTTCTCCCCCCTCGCCTGCTCCCTGGCCAGCCGCATTTCGCTCTACGAAGCCGGCGCAGAGGCCAATTTCATCCGCGTCGACACCCGGGCCAAGCGGCTGGAAGGCGGCGGCGACTTCCTCGCCATCAATCCCAAGGGCCAGGTCCCCGTGCTGCGCACCGACGCCGGCGAGGTGCTGACCGAGAACGCCGCCATCCTGCAGGAGATCGCGGCCGTCCATCCCGCCCTCGGCGCCGAGGGGTTCCAGCAGGCGCGCTTGCGCGAATGGCTGAGCTTCATCGGCAGCGAGCTGCACAGCGGCGTCTTCAGCGTCCTTTTGTCCCCCGCCGCGCCGGACGCGGCCAAGGCGCACGCCCTGCAGCGCGCCGAGAGCCGTTTCGCCCACCTGGACGCGCGGCTGGCCGGCCAGGAGTTCCTCTTGGACCATTTCACCGTCGCCGACGCCTACCTGATCGCCGTGCTGAACTGGACCCAGGTGACCGCCATCGACCTCGGCCGGTGGCCGAACGTGCAGGCCTATCACCACCGGATGCTGCAAAGGGCGGCGGTGGCGCGGGCGGTGGCCGAGGAGCGCGCCCTCTTCGCCAAGGCCGCCTGAACGCCAAGGCCAAGCTGGCGTCAAGCTTGCCTCCATTCCGCCAAGCCTAGCCTATCTGTGCCATAACGATATCGGTCAGCCGACGTTCAGGAAGCCAGGGCGAAGCTTGCGGAACCCGTCGCCTACTTCAAGCGTATGTGATGGGACAGACGGGGAACGGCGTCGCCGGCCATGGGGGCCGGACGGACCGGCCCCAGGGGATAAAGCTATGACGCCCTCCCTCGCCGTGGTCACCGACATTGAGCGGCCCACCAAGATGGAAACCCTCTCCGAGCGCATCCGCCGCCTTCAGGCGGAAGCCAAGAACCTGGCCCGCGAACACATCCAGGCGCTGGAACAGGCGCTGGACGAAGTCGAGCGGATCGCCGCCGAGATCGCCAATGGCGGCGAAGCCTACCCGCCCGGCGTGCGCGACATCGCCATGCGCCTGGCCGAAGAGAGCCATCTGAAGGCCCAGAGCCTGGAAGCCCTGGCCGGCCGCGCCTGACGGCGCGGCCCGACGGGCCGTTCACGCCAGCAGGTCGCGGTAGTCCTTGCTGCGCCTGAGCCACGCGGCCGCGTAGCCGCAGATCGGCACGATCTTCAGGCCCTCCAGCCGCGCCTCCTCGGCGATGGCGGTCATCAGCCGGCCCGCGGTGCCGGCGCCCCGCAGCGGCGGCGGGCTCTCCACATAGTCAATGATCAGCCGGTCGTCCGTGCGCCGATAGTCGGCATAGGCGGTATGCCCCTGCTCATCGAGCTCGAAGCGGCTCAGCTCGGTGTTGTTGCGCAGTCCGGCCATCGCAAGTCATCCCCTGTTTCGCCAGCATAACTGGCTCGCCCGCCTGATCGATCCCCTGCTAGGCTCGCCGAAGACGTTTCGGGAGCGCGCCATGACCCTTCTTCGCTTCACCGCCGCGGCGGGCCTCGCCGCCCTCGCCGTTTCCGCCTGCAACCGCCAGGAAGACGCCCAGCCCGGCGCCTTTCCCCCGGAGGCCGCCGCGCCTGGCCCGGTCGCCGCCGCCGAGCTGCCCGCGCCCTCACCGGGGCTCTGGGAAATGAAGATGACCATGACCGGCGCAGAGGCCGCCGCCACCCTCAGCCGCGTCTGCTACGACGCCGCCATCGCCCGCGAGGCCGGCTTGATGGGCCGGCAAGCCGCCGCCGAGGCCAATTGCCAGCAGTCCTTCATTCGCCAGGCCGACGGCTCGTTGGCGATCAACGCCACCTGCACAGGCCCGGACGGCAGGCCGATGACCACCAGGGTCGTGGCGCGCGGCGACTTCTCCAAGGCCTATACGATGGAGTTCACCCAGGACGCCGAGGCCGCCGCCGGCAGCATGAAGATCGCCGCCGCCCGGCTCGGCGACTGCCCCGCCGACTTTAAGCCCGGCGACATGGAAGTGAACGGAATGCGGATGAACATCGCCGGCGCGGCGGGCGCCCAGCCGCCGGCCCCGGCGCCTTGAAGCCGGCCGCAAATTCGCGGCGGAGCCGGAACCCCTAGAGCCGCTCCACCGCCATCGCCACCGCCTCGCCGCCGCCGATGCAGAGCGAGGCCATCCCACGCTTGCCGCCGTGGGTCTGAAGCGCGCTGAGCAGGGTGGCCAGGATGCGCGCGCCCGAGGCCCCGATGGGGTGGCCCAGGGCGCAGGCTCCGCCGTGGACGTTCAGCCGCTCGCGGTCCAGGCCCAGCTCCCGCTCGGCGATCATGGCGACCACGGCGAAGGCCTCATTGACCTCCCAGAGGTCGACGTCGCCGACGCCCCAGCCCGCCCTGGCCAGCGCCTTCTGCATGGCCGGCACGGGCGCGGTGGTGAAGAGGCCGGGCTCATGGGCGTGGGCGGCGTGGCCGGCGATGCGGGCGACGATGGTCATGCCGAGCTTGCGGGCCACGCTTTCGCGGGTGAGCACCAGGGCCGCGGCGCCGTCGGAGATCGAGCTGGCGTTGGCGGCGGTGATGGCGCCGTCCTTGGCGAAGGCGGGCTTGAGCGTCGGGATCTTCGACGCGTCGCCCTTGGCCGGCTGTTCGTCCTTGTCCACCGTCACCACGCCCTTGCGGGTTTGAATCTCGACCGGCACGATCTCGCGGTCGAACCCGCCGCTGGCCTGCGCCTTCTGCGCCCGCGTCAGGCTGGCGATCGCGAATTCGTCCTGCGCCTCGCGCGTGAACTGATATTCGGTCGCGATCTCCTCGGCAAAGGTGCCCATCGCCCGGCCCGGCTCATAGGCATCCTCAAGGCCGTCGAGGAACATATGGTCGAACAATCGGTCATGCCCGATCCGCGCGACCGGATCGAGGCCCAGCCGCTCCGCCACCGACGCCCGCGTCAGCACCAGCGCGGCCGCGCCGTCGGAGATCGACGAGGCGTTGGCCGCGGTGATCGTGCCGTCCTTGGCGAAAGCGGGCTTCAATGTCGGGATCTTGGAGGCGTCGCCCTTGGCCGGCTGCTCGTCCTTGT
>DASPLZ010000499.1:0-2300 GCA_035627295.1 Phenylobacterium sp.
GCGCTGCAGATAGGCGATCCAGCGGATCATCACCCGGTCGGCGACGATCCACACCGCGCCCAGCGCCAGCAGGAAGGTCAGGAGCGGGAAGCCGATGCCGGTGAGCGGGTTCAGCCAGGCCCAGGACACCAGGTCCTGCGAGCGGGCCGAGAGCACCACGAACACTTCCTTGCCCACCAGGGGCGCGGCCGAATAGACGCGCCGCTCGCCGCGGGAGTCGGTGGCGTACCAGATGGCCGCGCCGCGCCGGCTGGCCTTGGCGGTCCAGCCCTCGGGCGGCGGCGGGAAGGCGGCGGGATCGGTGGCGTCGAGGTAGCGGCCTTGCGAGTCGGTGAGGGCCACCTGGGAGTCCTGCGGCAGTGAGCGGTCGCCGAGGTTGGGCCGCAGGCTGGAGAGCGAGATCACCGCCGCCATCGCCCCGTCGAACTCGCCGGAGGCGGTCTCGGCGCGGGCCGCGGTGAGCAGGGCCGACTGGCTGGCGTAGTCCGCGCCCGCCGCGCGGGTGGCGACCAGATGATCGCCCTGCCGGAGCTGGACGAACCAGTCGCGGGAGGCCCGGGCCGGGTCGGCCGGCACGCCCCTGGCGGCGCAGACCACCCGGCCGTGGCGGTCGAAGCGCATCAGGTTGAGATAGCCTGGGATGCGCTGGGTCACCTCGCCCAGCCGGCCAGCGCACTGGAAGCCGACCGAGCCGGGGGCGAGGGTCTGCAGCAGGATGTCGGCCGCCTCCATCCGCGCGCGGGCGTCGGCGGCGCTGCGCACGGCGGCTGAGGCCAGCTCCATGCGCCGTTGCTCGCCTTCGTGGCGGAAGGCCCAGACCGACTGCACGGCGCCCAGCAGCAGCACGGGCAGCAGCGCGATGGCCAGCGCCGCCCCCAACCGCGTGCGGATCGTGGAGAGTTCGCCCCAGGGCCGCACGGCCTAGAGCCTTTCCGGCCCAGGCGGAACCGCCTGGCCCAGGCGAAGGGGGTCTACCCCTGAGGGCTTAGAGCGTGAGGGGCGCCACAACCGGTGTCCACTTGCGGCAGACACGCTCTAGCGGACCGTGCTCAACCGCTCCGCGTCGGCGAGGATGCTGCGCATGGCGTCGCCCGCCTCGCCGCCGTCGCGATCATAGGCGCCCGTTTCCAGGATGCCCTGCAGCGCCCGCCGGGCGCGGCTGACGCGGCTTTTCACCGTACCGACGGCGCAGCCGCAGATCTCGGCCGCCTCCTCGTAGGCGAAGCCGCCGGCGCCGACCAGGATCAGCGCCTCGCGCTGTTCGGCCGGCAGCATGGAAAGGCCCTGGCGCAGCTCGTCGAGCGCGATCGGGGCTTCCGGGTCGTCTACCGCCACCAGGGTGCGTTCGGCCGCCTCCTGGTCGAGCTGGGTCTGGCGCCAGGAGCGGCGCTTGTCGGAATAGAACTGGTTGCGCAGGATCATGAAGGTCCAGGCCTTCATGTTGGTGCCCATCTGGAAGCTGGCCCGCGCGTCCCAGGCCTTCATCATGGCGTCCTGCGCCAGGTCGTCGGCGGCGGCCGCGTCGCCGCACAGGGTCCGCGCGAAGGCCCGCAGATGCGGGATCAGGGTGACCAGCTCGTCCTTGAATGCGTCGTCTTCCGCCGGCGTGCGCGGCGGCCGTTCCCTCACCTCTGCGGTCATCAGCCCTGCTCCCGACGATCCGCTCGGCGCAGAATCTCCAGGAAGTCGTCCGGGACGGGCTCCTTGACCACGTCGTCGAACATCTGACGCAGGCGGACGCCGATGGCCTGCTGGCGCAGGCGGGCTTCGTCCAGGGCGGCGGCGTCGGTGCGGCCGTCCGCATTGGGTGAGGTGTGCTGGTTCATACGCTCCGTTCCAGGCTTACGGCCTGGCTGCCCCCGAGATGAAGTGTCTTGCCCGCTCAACGTCGCAACCTGCTTCTGGTTCCTGTCATGGGACCGTCAGGTCGCCGACGCATTGACGGTTAAGACGACAAAAACGTCGTCGCAAGGGAACGGTTCCCGCAAGGCCGCGTTTGAGGCGCGTTGGGCGTCTTCGGGGGAGACCCTATATGTGCGCGCAACGCTGCCTGTTTTCCTTTGAGAGGACCGCCCGTTGAGCCTGCTTGCTCGTCTCGCGCCGCACCTGCCCTACGTCCGCCGTTACGCCCGCGCGCTCACCGGCGATCAGACCACCGGCGACCACTATGTCCGGGTCGCGCTGGAGGCGCTCGCCGCCGGCGAGAAGGTGCTGGAAGCCAGCCTGGCGCCGCGGGTGGCGCTCTATCACGTCTTCCACGCCATCTGGTGCAGCACCGGCGCCCAGCTCGAGGCCCGCAC
>DASPLZ010000500.1:0-9807 GCA_035627295.1 Phenylobacterium sp.
TTAGGCATGTTTTCGCCCCGGCAGATTTTGCCGGGCCGCCGCAGGTGGGCAGATTTTGCCGGGCCAGGATCGGCTGCGTATCCTGCCCGTGACGAGCGGGCGGACTTGCCTTCCCTAGGGCGAGGTGGGACCCGATCGGAAGACCATCGGAGGAAACGGCCATGGCGGACGGCGCGGTCGACAACAAGGACCTCGGCTTCGATCCCGAGGCGCTGAAGGCGAAGTACCTGGCCGAGCGCGACAAGCGCCTGCGGACCGACGGCAACCAGCAGTACGTCGAGATGACCGGCCGGTTCGCCCACTATCTCGAAGATCCCTATGTGGAGCCGGGCTTCACGCGCGAGCCGCTGACCGACGAGGTCGAGGTGGTGGTGATCGGCGGCGGCTTCGGGGGCCTGCTCTGCGCCGCGCGCCTCAAGGAGGCCGGCATCGCCGACGTGCGGGTGGTCGAGAAGGGCGGCGACTTCGGCGGCACCTGGTACTGGAACCGCTATCCGGGCGCGGCCTGCGACATCGAAAGCTACATCTATCTGCCGCTGCTGGAAGAGGTCGGGTACCTGCCGGTCGAGAAGTACAGCCGCGCGCCGGAGATTCTGGCCCACAGCCGGGCGATCGGCGAGAAATTCGGCCTCTATGAGAACGCCTGCTTCCAGACCGAGGTCACGGACCTGACCTGGGACGAGGCCGCCTCGCGCTGGATCGTCTCGACCAACCGGGGCGATGCGATGAAGGCCCGGTTCGTCTGCATGGCCAACGGGCCGCTGCACCGGCCGAAGCTGCCGGGCATCCCGGGGGTGGAGCGCTTCAAGGGCCACACCTTCCACACCAGCCGCTGGGATTACGACTACACCGGCGGGGACTCCAACGGCGGGCTGACCAGGCTGGCCGACAAGCGCGTGGGCATCATCGGCACCGGCGCCACGGCCGTGCAGTGCGTGCCGCACCTGGCGGCTCATGCGAAGTCGCTGCACGTCTTCCAGCGCACCCCCTCCTCCATCGACGTGCGCAACAACCGCCCGACCGACCCGCAGTGGGCTGCGAGCCTGACGCCCGGCTGGCAGCAGAAGCGGATGGACAACTTCAACATCCTGCTCTCCGGCGGATTCGAGCCGGAGGACCTGGTTTCCGACGGCTGGACCGACATCATCCGCAACATCCTGCTGATCGGCCGCAGCGACCCTTCCGCCTTCGTCGGCAAGGACCCCGCGGAGGTGATGCAGATCGCCGACTTCAAGAAGATGGAGCAGGTGCGGGCCAGGGTGGACAGCGTGGTGGCCGATCCCGCCACCGCCGAGGCGCTGAAGCCCTGGTACAACCAGTTCTGCAAGCGGCCCTGCTTCCACGACGAATACCTGGCCGCCTTCAACCGGCCGAACGTCACCCTGGTGGACACCAAGGGGAAGGGCGTGGAGCGGATCACCGAGACCGGCGTCGTCGTCGACGGCCACGAGTACGAGCTCGACTGCCTGATCTACGCCACCGGCTTCGAGGTCGGCACCGGCTATACGCGCCAGTCCGGCTACGACGTGCACGGGCGCGGCGGCCAGGCGCTGAGCGGCAAGTGGAAGGACGGGGTCTCCACCTTCCACGGCTTCCTGACGCGGGGGTTCCCCAACCTCTTCATCATCTCCAACGTGCAGTCGGGCTTCACCGCCAACTTCCCGCACATGCTGAGCGCCCAGGCCAAGCACATCGCCTATGTCGCCAAGGCGGCCGGCGACGCCCAGGCGACGGTGGTCGAGCCGACCCAGGAGGCCGAGGACGCCTGGGTGGAGGAGGTCGTCTCCTCGGCCCTCTTGCGCCAGAAGTTCCAGGAGGAGTGCACCCCCGGCTACTACAACAACGAGGGCCAGCCCTCGGCCCTGGCGGCGCGCAACGGCTTCTACGGCAAGGGCTCGATCGCCTTCATCCAGATGATCGAGGCCTGGCGGGCGGAAGGGTCGCTCGCTGGGCTGGAGCTGTCGCGGGGCTAAAGCCCTTCCCCCTGGAGGGGGGAAGGGTTGGGATGGGGGTGGCGGCGCCTCCGCCATCCCGGCCAACCCGGATCGCATACCCGCCCATCCAGCATCTCTAGGGGTCGTGCGTCATCGCCCTCGCCGTGGGTGCGGCGAGGTTGGGAAGGGGTGCGGAGCGCCGGGCCTCGCCCGGAGCATTGAGTAATAACCGTTTCGGCGAAGTTCGAACGCTCCGCGCCGGTCGTTGGGCTCCAGCTTCCGATCAGCGGCCGTGTTCGGGCCTAGCCGGAGCGCCGGAGACGGGCGGGCCCTCAAAGCGATGGGTCCCGGACCGCCTGCGTTTCCACCGCAGGCCTGGAGCTCGGACGGCCATGGGCCGGGGCCGCCCGCGGCCGCTCACGAAGTCGGTAGGGGCGGGTCTGCCTATGTGACCCCGACTGGCGCCGCCGAGCCTCCCGCTCGATCGACACCCCAAGACCCGCAAGGCCGCCTGCGCAATGCGCCCTTCCCTTGCCTTGAGGCGGGAGCGAGTTTGAGGGCGAAGGCGGAGAGGGTGGATAGATTTCCGCAAATCCTCCCCCATGGAGCGAAGCGGAATGGGGGAGGGGGACCGCGAAGCGGTGGAGGGGGCGAGGTTCTGCACAGAGAGGCAGCAAGGGCGCGCCGGCGAAAACCTGCTGAGGCCCACGCCAAGTCACGCCCCCTCCACCGCTTTGCGGTCCCCCTCCCCCGCGTCGCGGGGGAGGACACGGGGAATCAAAAAGGCCGCGGATCGCTCCGCGGCCTTTCGAACTCGATCTGGCGACCAGCCTAGCGCGACGGCTTCTTCGGCGCGGCGATCAGGCCTTCGCGCTGGGCGCGCTTGCGGGCCAGCTTGCGGGCTCTACGCACCGCCTCGGCCTTCTGGCGGGCGCGCTTTTCCGAGGGCTTCTCGTAAGCCACGTGGCGCTTCATTTCGCGGAAGGAGCCTTCGCGCTGCATCTTCTTCTTCAGCGCCTTCAAGGCTTGGTCGACGTTGTTGTCGCGGACGAAAATCTGAACCAGAGGAACCTCTCCTGTCGTCACCGGCAGCTCGGCCGGTGCAGGGCGAGCAGTTAAAGGGATTGGGCCCGGCGCCAGGGGCGTCGGGTTCGCGAGGCGCGGCTGATAGCAGAACGCCGTGCGCATGTCCACGCCGCGACAGCCTTATCCGCACGGTTTAGGATGCAGCCATGGACAAGCCTCTCGACTGGGCCGGCGAGACCGAACAGCGCCTGCTGGACGCCGCGCTCAGGCACGTCGGCGCCCTGGGCTGGACCCGCCGCGCGGCCGAGGCGGCCGGCCGCGACCTCGGGCTCTCGCCGGCCGAGGTGGAGCTGCTGCTGCCCAACGCCGGCGCCGACCTCGCCGCCCTGCTCGCCCGGCGGCACGACGCCCGGGCGCTGGAGCGGCTGGCCGGCGTCGATCCGCTGGACCTGAAGATCCGCGAGCGCATCCGCGCGGCCGTCGAGGCGCGGCTGGACGCGGCGATGGTCGACGAGAGCGTGCTGCGCCGCTGGGGCGGGTTCCTCGCCCTGCCGCAGAACCTGCCCCTGGCCGGACGGCTGCTGTGGGCCAGCGCCGACGTCCTCTGGCGCTGGGCGGGCGACGTGGCCACCGACGAGAACCACTATTCCAAGCGCGCCATCCTGGCCGGCATCCTGGCGGCGACCACGGCGATCCGCCTCTCCTCCGGCCGCGCGGCGGCGCTGGCGCACCTCGACGCGCGGATCGAGAACGTCATGGCGTTCGAGAAGTGGAAGGCGGGCCTGAAGCCCTCCGAGGCCCTGCGCGAACTGGCCGAGGCGCTGAGCCGGATGCGCTATGGCCGCAAGGACGCGGCCTAGTCCGCCAGCGGGATCGGGACCTTGCCGCCGAACCGCGGGCCGAACGGCTCTAGCTCCGCCGTGAAGATGCCCGAGGTGATCGCCGGGTCGCGCGCCAGGATGGCCTTGGCCTCGTCGAGGCTGGTCGCGCCCACGATGGCCAGCCCCTTCTCGGCGCCGAGCGGGCCGGCGGCGTAGATCCGGCCTTCGCGCTGCAGTTCGCCGATATAGCGGGCGTGCGGGCCGAGGCCCTGCTGGCTCATCGGCGCGCCGGCCTTCCAGCTTGGCCCCGGCTTGTAGAGGACGGCGAAGGGTTTCAGCGGCGCGCTTTCCGCCGCCGCGGGCCCGGCGAGCGCGAGTGTGGCGGCCAGGGCGAGAACCAGGGGCCCAAAACGCATGGATCGCTCCCTTGCGAGAAGGAAGCGATCCTAACGCGAAGGCCGCGAACAGCCCAGCTTGGTCGAAAAGCGGGCCGAAGCCCGCCGCGAGCGGCTTACTTGCCGGCCTTGGTCAGCTCTTCCATCAGCTCCGGCACGGCGGTCTTGTAGTCCGCCACCAGGCCATAGTCGGCGACCTGGAAGATCGGGGCGTCGGCGTCCTTGTTGATCGCGACGATGATCTTGGAGTCCTTCATGCCAGCCAGGTGCTGGATGGCGCCCGAGATGCCGATGGCGACGTAGAGCTCCGGCGCCACCACCTTGCCGGTCTGGCCGACCTGGTAGTCGTTCGGCGCATAGCCGGCGTCCACGGCGGCGCGCGAGGCGCCGATGGCGGCGCCCAGCTTGTCGGCCAGGGGGTCGATGACCTTGGAGAACTCCTCGGCCGAGCCCATGGCGCGGCCGCCGGAGACGACGATCTTGGCGCCGGTCAGTTCCGGGCGCTCGGACTTCACCAGCTCCTGGCCGACGAAGCTCGTCTTGGCCGCGCCGGCGCCGGCGTCGATCTTCTCCACCTGGGCCGAGCCGCCTTCGGCCGCCGCCTTGAAGGCGGTCGGGCGCACGGTCAGCACCTTCTTGGCGTCGGACGACTGCACGGTCTCCAACGCGTTGCCGGCGTAGATCGGGCGCACGAAGGTGTCGGCGCTCACCACCTCGATCACGTCGGAGATCTGCGCCACGTCCAGCTTGGCGGCGATGCGGGGGGCGAAGTTCTTGCCCGCCGAGGTCGCCGGGATCAGCACCGCGTCATAGTTCGCGGCCAGCGGGACGATCAGGGCGTCGTAGGCCTCGGCGATGCCCTGGTCGAGGGCGTCGCTCTCGGCCAGCAGCACCTTGCGGACGCCGGCGATCTTGGCCGCGCCGTCGGCGGCGCCTTGCGCGCCCTTGCCGGCGACCAGCACGTCGACGTCGCCGCCGATGGCTTGCGCGGCGGTGACGGTCTTGTGGGTGGTGTCGCGGACGTGGGCGTTGTCGTGGTCGGCGATGACGAGAACGGCCATTAGAGCACCCCCGCTTCGTTCTTGAGCTTCATGACGAGGTCGGCGGCCGATTCGACCTTGATGCCGCCGCCGCGCTTCGGCGGTTCGGTGACCTTGACCACCTTCAGGTGGGCCGTGGTGTCGACGCCCAGCGAGGAGAGCTCCTTCACGTCGAGCGGCTTCTTCTTGGCCTTCATGATGTTGGGCAGGGACGCATAGCGCGGCTCGTTGAGGCGCAGGTCCGCGGTGATCACCGCCGGCAGGGAGACCTTGATGGTCTGCAGGCCGCCGTCGACCTCACGGGTGACGGTGGCCTCGCCCGAGCCCAGCTCGACCTTCGAGGCGAAGGTCGCCTGCGGCCAGTCGAGCAGGGCCGAGAGCATCTGGCCGGTGGCGTTGTTGTCGCCGTCGATGGCCTGCTTGCCCATGATCACCACGTCGGGGTTCTCTTCGGCGATGACGGCCTTCAGCACCTTGGCGACGGCCAGCGGCTCGAGGTCCTGGTCGGTCTGGATCAGGATGGCGCGGTCGGCGCCCATGGCCAGCGAGGTCCGCAGGGTCTCCTGCGCCTGGGCCGGGCCGATGGAGACGGAGACCACCTCGGTGACCGCGCCCTTCTCCTTCAGGCGCACGGCTTCCTCCACCGCGATCTCGCAGAACGGATTCATCGACATCTTGACGTTGGCGAGGTCGACGCCGGTCTGGTCCGGCTTCACCCGCGCTTTGACGTTGTAATCGATCACCCGCTTGACGGGGACGAGCACCTTCATCGGCTTTCCCAACCCAATAGCTGAAACAAATCGGAGAGGGGCAATAACGGTTTGACCGCGCATTGCAAGCCGCCCCGCGGCCGCACGGCCCCGCTAGGCGCCGCAGTGCGGCAAGCTTAAATGGCGCCTATGGATCTGTTCTTCTTGCGCCTGCGCATCGTCTTCCTCGCGATCTTCGCGATCGGCTGCGTGGGCTCCTTCGCCTATCACTATTTCTGGCGCTGGCCGGAGCAGAAGTGCCTGGCCAAGGGAGACTGGTGGGATTGGCGCGAGCGCACTTGCGCCCACCCGGTGGTGATCACCGACATCACGGGCCGTCCCGCCAAGGACGTACACGCCGAGCGACGCGCCCGCGAGGCGTTGGGCGGGCCAGCGGCGAACGCGACCCCCTGATCCCCTCCCCTTAAGTGGCGACCGGCGCCAGCCGCGTGTCGCGCCGCGCCAGCCCTTCGGCGATGGCCAGGTAGCCTGCGCACATCAGCACCGTGAACAGGAAGTCGCCCGGCCGCACCGCCGGATAGGTGGGATCGAAGCTCATCGGCTGCAGGAAGAGGATGATCATCGCATTGTGCGCCGCATGCGCCCCGATGGCGAACTCCACCCCGCCGAGCCGGAGCGCCATGTAGCTGAACGACAGGCCCATGAGCGTCAGCGCCGCCCAGCCGGTCGCCTCCTGCGGGACATGGACGGCGGCGAAGAGCACGGAGGCCAGCAGCGCGGCGATCCAGGGCCGCCCGATCCAGGCGGTGAGCTGCCGCAGCAGCCAGCCGCGGAACACCACCTCCTCCACCGAGGCGGCGAGCAGGAGGAGCGTCGTGCAGGCGAAGAGGTAGGTCAGCTGCTGGGCGAGGCCGTCGGTCAGCGCCAGCACCGGCGGCCCGCGCGGGTCGGCGCCGATGTCGAGCCCCAGCGCCAGGGCGGCGAAGGCGAGCGGCGCGAAGACCACCGGCGTCAGCGCCATGCCGATCAACAGGTGACGCCAGCGGAAGCGGGCGGCGGCGGTGATGTAGGTCTTCAGCTTCTGGCGCACCATCAGACCGGCGAGCGCGGCCAGGGTGTAGCCGAGGGCGGCGTTGGCCGCCGCGATGGTCGCCACCGCGGCGATGGCGACCCCGAAGGTGACGGTGGCGGCCTTGGACTCCATCAGGTCGGTCAGCGCCTGTTCCGGGTTCTGGCCGGCCGTCGCCGCCAGGAGGGCGTAGACGCCGATGACGATCCCCGCGGCGATCATCGCCGCCACCGCCCCGGCCACGACGCCCAGCAGGGCGCCGAGCGGGGCGCGCCAGGGGCTCTTCTCCGTCGGCTGGATGTTGCCCACCAGGGGCGATGCCTGCAAAAGGCCGGGCAGATCGGCGGTCACTTCAGGTCCCCCATCGCCGCCAGCCTAGGTCGCCGCGCCAGCACGGAGCAAGCATGCGCATCGTCGCCGGCCGCTTTCGCGGCAAGCCGCTCATCGCGCCAGAGGGCCAAGGCACGCGCCCCACCTCCGACCGCGCGCGGCAGGCGGTGTTCAACATCCTGGAGCACGCGCCCTGGTCGCCGGGCCTTGCAGACCTGCGGGTGATCGACCTCTTCGCCGGCTCCGGCGCCCTGGGCTTCGAGGCCCTCTCGCGGGGCGCGGCCTTCTGCCTCTTCGTGGAGACCGAGGCGGCCGCGCGCGGCGCGATCCGCGAGAACGTCGAGGCCCTGGGCCTCTTCGGGGCCACCCGCGTGCACCGGCGCGACGCCACCGACCTCGGGGTCAAGCCGATGAGCGACGGGCCGCCCTTCGACCTCGCCTTCCTCGACCCGCCCTACGGCAAGGGTCTGGGCGAGGCGGCGCTCATCCGGCTCGCGGAGGGCGGCTGGCTGGCCCCCGGGGCGCTGGTGGTGCTGGAGAAGGGGACGGCCGAGGCCGCCCCCGCCGTCCCCGGCTTCGAGCCGCTGGACGCCCGCGACTACGGGGCCGCGCGCGTCCACTTCCTGAGGTTCGGCTGAGCCGCCCTGCGTCCTTCGAGACGGCCTTCGGCCTCCTCAGGATGACTAGGTCAGCACCGATCTAGTCATGGTGAGGAGCGCGCAGCGCGTCTCGAACCACGCACAGCCTACCAGCGCTTGCTCGAGACCCGGTTGTCGAGCTGGGAGCGCAGGTTCACCAGCCCCTCGCGGGTGATGCGGTAGGGCTGGCCGTTCTGGCTGGCGATCATCCGCTTGGCCTTCAGGCTCTTGAAGACGGCGATGTCGCAGTCCGACAGCGCCCAGCCGTCGCGGGTCAGGCATTCGGCGGCGACGATGGCGCCGCGCTCGTCGCGTTCGAGCACGATCACGCCGCCCTGGGCGAGCGCATGCAGCGTCCTTTGCTGCGGTTTGGAGATGTTCAAGGCAAGGTCCGAGAGATCGAGTCATGACATCGCGCGCCGACGCACAGCGCGCGGGCGGTCTCGGGCCGTTCAGCCGTTGGGAAACGAGGTCGCCGGTCGGCTAGGCCCGGGCCTCGAAGGCAAGCTCAGACATAAACTCCTCCGCTTTGGATCGCGGACGCGGCGCAGTCTGCCGCAAGCTGGGCCGTTCGTCACGCCGGCTTGAACACCACGCTGGGGGCCGAGCGGGTGTGCGGGCCGTGGAACACCGCCTCGATGTTGTTGCCGTCCGGGTCGAGCACGAAGGCGGCGTAGTAGCCGGGGTGGTAATCCCGCTCGCCCGGCGGGCCGTTGTCGCGCCCGCCGTGCTTCAGGGCCGCCTCGTAGAAGGCGTCCACCGTTTCGCGGCTGGCGGTCTGGAAGGCCAGGTGCACCCGGCTCTCGGCAGCCCCGGTGTCGACCCAGAGTTCGTCGGCGGAGAAGTGGTCGACGCCGTCGACCACTGGCACGCCGATCACCTTCAGTACGGCGGTGTAGAAGGCCTTGGACTCCTTGAAGTGCTGGGTGCGCAGGTGGATGTGGTCGATCAGGCGACCGCGCTGGATGTCCATCTTGTAAGGCTCCGGTGGCTTGGCAGCCTGCCTAACGCGGGGCAAGGCTTGGCGGTTCGCTTGGGAGGCGCCGCCATGTCCGAGATCACCCGCCGGGCCGCCCTGGCTGCGGCCGCCGGCGCTCTCGCCGCCCCCGCCCTCGCCGCCCCAGCCCTCAACGAAGCGCCGCGCTGGCGGATGGTCGCCTCGGTGCTCTGGCCGGTGCAGGAGGTCTACTGCACGGTCGACCCCGAGGGCCGGATCATCATCGCCGGCGGCCTGGCCAGCGGCCTGGCGGCCAATGGCGGCCGGCTGAGGGTTCTCGCCAACAGCGCGGCCTACTACCCCAAGCACGACTCCTGGACCGAGCTCAGCGGCTTGCCGGAGCCGCGGCACCACCCGGCGCTGGCCACGGCGCGCGCGCGCGTGCTGGCGTTCGGCGGCTATGGCCTGGGCGCCGGAACCTGGACGGCGATGCGCGAGGTCTACGAGCTGAAGAATGAGCTCTGGGGCCAGGCCGGCCTGATGCCCAAGGCCCAGTGCGAGACCGTCGCCCTGACGCTGGACGAGCGCGTGCACCTGATCGGCGGTCGCGCCCCCAAGGGCGCCGCCAACGCCGAGTGGCAGGACCAGGGGGACATCGCCCTGCATCAGGTGTTCGACCCGGCCGCGAACCGCTGGTCTGAGGCCACGCCCGCGCCCACCGCCCGCAACAGCGCCGCCGGCGCGGTGATCGACGGCCTGGCCTATGTGGTCGGCGGGCGCACGGTGGCGGGGGGCAACCTGGCGACGCTGGAGCGCTACGATGCCAAGGCGGACGCCTGGGAGACCCTGCGCCCCATGCCGCAGGCGTCCGGCGGCCTCGCCGCGGCGGCGGTGGGCGGGCGGCTCT
>DASPLZ010000501.1:0-22537 GCA_035627295.1 Phenylobacterium sp.
GGGCTTTTCCGCCTCGAAGTTCCTCTCGACCTTCAAGGTCTATGGCCGGGGCGGCGTGGAGCTGCATGAGAAGTGGGACGGCGACGCCCGCGCCTATCTCGGCATGACCACGCCGGGGTTCCCCAACTTCTTCATGATCTATGGGCCCAACACCAACATCGTGGTCAACGGCTCGATCTTCTTCTTCTCGGAGGCTTCGGTCCGCTACATCGTCGAGAGCCTGAAGCTGCTCGGCGAAACCGGCGCTGCGGCGCTGGAGCCGAAGCCCGAAGTGCATGACGCCTTCAACGCCAAGGTCGACGCGGCCAACCAGCGGATGGCCTGGGGCTATCCGGGCGTCACCAGCTGGTACAAGAACGAGAAGGGCCGGGTCTCGCAGAACTGGCCGTTCCTGCTGGTCGACTACTGGGAAGCGACAAGGGCGCCCAATCCGGACGACTTCGTTCTGAGCTGACGCCGGCCCGCGATGCCGTGCGTGGTTCGAGACGCGCCCTTCGACAAGCTCAGGGCGCTCCTCACCATGACTAGGTTCGTGCGGACTTCGTCATCCTGAGGAGCCCGCGCAAGCGGGCGTCTCGAAGGACGCAAGGCCGTTCAGCCGCCCCCAAGTCGGAGTCCGCGGGTGGCGAAGCTGGTGCTAAGCTTCGCCCATGACCCTCGTCCTCTACGACTACTGGCGCTCCAGCGCCGCCTACCGAGTCCGCATCGGCCTGAACCTGAAGGGCCTCGCCTATGAGCAGCAAGCGGTGAACCTGCTCGCCGGAGCGCAGGGCGAAGCGGCCTACGGCGAGGTCAATCCGCAGCACCTGATCCCCTCGCTGGAGACGCCGGACGGCGTCCTGACCCAGAGCCTGGCCATCCTCGAGTGGCTGGAGGAGACCCATCCGGAGCCGCCGCTGCTGCCGAAGGACGCCCTCGGCCGCGCCACGGTGCGCGCCATGTGCGCCGCCATCGCCGCCGACATCCACCCGCTCAACAACCTGCGCGTCCTGAACGCCCTGCGCGGCGAGTTCGGCGCCGAGAACCCGCAGGTCTCCGCCTGGATCGCCCGCTGGATCGGCGAAGGCTTCGCCGCCCTGGAGCAGCTGATCTCCCGCCACGGCGGCGCCTACGCCTATGGCGATGCGCCCACCCTGGCCGATGTGCTGCTGGTTCCGCAGGTCTATTCCGCCCGCCGCTACAAGGTGGATGTCGCTGCCTACCCGCGCCTGATCGCCGCCGCCGAGCGCGCCGCCGAGCTCGCCCCGGTCGCCGCCGCCCATCCGGACCGGCAGCCGGACGCCCAGCCGGCCTAGGGAGCGGGCTTGGCCTCGCCGCGAAGGTCCGCCCCCGCCCGGTCGGTCACGACATAGATCGGATTGCTGAGCATCAGCAGGCGGCCGTCCGGCTGGCGCACCTCCACCCGCCGCCAGGTCGTCTTGGCCGGAAGGGGTTCGCCGCCCCCGTCCGCGAACACGGTGAGCTCGGTGACGCCCACCACATCGTCGTCGCTGGCGAGGACGGCGTTTCGGTCCTCGGTGGCGGGATCCCCGTCGATGAAGCGCACCGACGCCCCCTTTGCGCCGACCACCCGCGCCTTCAGCTCGATCGAAAGCGACCGCTGCCGGAGCGTCTCGCCCGGCCCCGCCGTACGCCCGTCCTCCGACACCGTGAACTCCAGCACCCGGTCGCGGGTCCCGTCGAGATCGATGAACACCCGTCCCTTGCGAACGCCCTCAAGGATCGCGGCTGTGGACAGCTCCTCGGCCCACACCACGGTGGTGGGCCGCCCCACCGCCGGCGGCTTGTCCGGGGGCAGCAGGGCATCGTGGTTGTCCGAGCCGCCGATGGCCGTCAGCCGGACGCCCTCGTTCAGCCGCGCCTCCCAGAATCCGGCGCCGGAGAGGGGATCGCCCTCGACGCCGTTGGTGAGCGCCAGGGCGCCGCCGTTCTCCACCTCGACCGCGGCGAAACGGGCGAACGGGGTGTTTTCCACAGTCCATCCACAGCCCATGCACAGCTCGCCGGAGGGCATGGCCGGGTGGTTGATCGAGGCCAGACCGCCCGCCTTCTCCACCTGGTCGAGGATCGCGCCGATGTCCGGCGCCCGCGGCCCGCCGAGCTGGAAGTCGATCTCGCCCACCGCCCCGAAGACGTTGAAGTGACCCTTGAAGGTCGTCACTTCCCGCCCCGGGATGACCAGCAGGTCGTCGAACGCCGGCTGCAGGGCGGCGACCTCGGCGAAGTGCGAAGTGGTGTTGTGGTCGGTGATCGCCACGAAATCGAGCCCCCGCGCAGCCGCCGCCTCCAGCGTGCGGACCAGCGGACACGGCGCCTTGGCGCCCGTCCGGCTGGCGCAGGAACCGTCCGAATGGCCGGTGTGGGTGTGGAAGTCGCCGCGCCACCAGCGCGCCCCGGTCGCCAGCGGCGCCGCCTGCGGCCGGTCGAACCAGATGCGGGCGGAATAGGCCGCGCGGCTCTCCTTGCGGATATTCGGAATCCCCAGCACCAGCCGCCATTCCCCGGCCGGCAGCGGCCCCGGCAGGTACGACGGCGTCGCCTGGCTCTCGCCCACGAAGAACGCCGCCTTGTTACCGCCGCTCCAGCCTCGGAACCGCTCAGGGTCGCGCAGGCCGAGGTCGATGGTGGTCTTCTCGGCGCGGTCGTAGTCGAAGGCGACATCGATGCGCGTCACGCCCTTCGGGACGCGGAAGGCGAGTTCGCGATAGGTCTCGTGGTCGGCGCCGGCGATCACGCCGGTCAGGGTCAGGTCCGGCGCCGGGTCGGCTGCGGCCGGCGCCGCCACGACGAGGGCGAGCAGCGCCGCCAGCAGGATCGCCAGGCCGCGCACTCAGGCCTCGGCCTTCTCGAGCCTCTCGGCCATGACCTGCTCGTGCCGGGCGCAGATGCGCGGCCAGAGCGAGGCGGCTTCGGGAAGGTCCAGGCCGAAGGTCTCGCGCAGCACCCCGACATATTCGTCCGCATCGGCCAGCAGCCGGCTGGTCTCGCCCTGCGGCGTGACCGTGATCAGGGTGCGCCCGCGCAGCAGGAGGTAGCCCTCCGGCGTATGCCGCTGCACCACGGCGTTCAGCACGAAGGCCGATTCCGGCGAGAAGCGCAGCCATTCGCAGCGCCCAGCCATCAGCGCCTCGTCGGCGCCGTCGAGCTTGAAGTCGAAGGATTTGGCCCCGCCGCCCTGGCGGTTGCGCAGGCGCCACCAGTCGCCCTCCGGCCGCTCCAGGGCGAAGTGGAAGCCGTTCTGGCTGAACGGGCCTTCGACGATCGGATAGGGCTCCACCGGCCCGTCGCCGAAGCCGACATCGGCCAGGTAGAGGCTCTCGGGCAGCCGCACGAGCAGGATCAGGTGGTTGCCGAGCAGGAGCTCGCCGCCGACCTCCTTGTTCGCCCCGGCCGCCACGCGGGTGACGTCGAAGCCGATCTCGCCGAGCGCCCAGCCGAAGACGCCGTTCATCTCGTAGCACCAGCCGCCGCGCCGCTGCTCGACGATCTTGCGATAGGCGTGGGCCGGATCGGTGCTGACCTCGCGCTCCAGCTGGACGTCCAGGGCGTCGTAGGGCACCGCCAGGTGGTGCGCGCGGTGCAACGCCTTCAGGCTGGCGAGGTCTGGGCGCGGCGTCCCCGAAAAGCCGATGCGGTCGAGATAGGCCGAAAGCTGCATGTCCCCTCCGATGCGCCGGACGGCGTTTTACCCCTTCCCACGCGCGCCCGCAGGCTTATCGTTGATAATGAAGTCAGTCCCGCGAAGAGGACGACAGGGAGGATGCAGCCATGAAGTTCACCTGGTTCAACCTGATGCCTTGGCCCTATCTCCCCGACGATTTCAGGGAGAAGAACCGCTCGGTCTGGGTGGACATCGACCAGAATCTCTTCGACCCGGCGCGCAGCCACGAGGTCTACAACACCTACATGGACCTTCTGGAGTACGCCGATGAGGTGGGCTTCGACGGCATCGGGGTGAATGAGCACCACCAGAACGGCTACGGCATCATGCCCTCGCCGAACATCATCGCCGCGGGCCTGGCGCGTCGCACGAGCAATGCGGCCCTGGTGGTGCTGGGCAACTCCATCGCCCTCTACAACCCGCCGGTCCGGGTGGCCGAGGAATTCGCCATGCTGGACTGCATCTCCGGCGGGCGGCTGGTGGCGGGCTTCCCGGTCGGCACCTCGATGGACACCAACTACTGCTACGGCCAGATCCCGTCGCTGACCCGCGAGAAGTACCAGGAGGCCCACGACCTGATCATCAAGGCGTGGACCACCCGCGAGCCCTTCGCCTTCAACGGCCGCTACAACAAGCTGCGCCACGTCAACATCTGGCCCAGGCCCATCCAGCAGCCGCATCCGCCGGTGCACATCCCCGGCGGCGGGTCGGTGGAGACCTACGACTTCTGCATCGACAACACCTACAGCTACTCCTACCTCAGCTTCTCCGGCTACCTGCGCGCCCAGGCGCTGATGAACGGCTACTGGAAGCGGGTGGAGGAGCGCGGCGTCGACAAGTCGCCCTACCGCGCCGGCTTCGCCCAGACCATCTGCGTGGCCGAGACCGACGAGGAGGCCGAGCGGCTCTATTCGGAGCACATCAGCTACTTCTACAACCGCTGCCTGCACGTCTATCCGGGCTTCGCCGACGCGCCGGGCTATCGCACCATCAAGACCATCCAGACCGGGGCGCTCTCGCAATACGCCCCGCCGAAGGGCGGCTACACCCAGCTGACCTGGAAGGAACTGACCGAGCAGGGCCACGTGATCGCCGGCTCGCCTGAGACCGTGCGCCAGCGGATGGAGGACCTGATCAAGGGCCTCAACGTCGGCAACATCTTCTGCCTGATGCACGTGGGGAACATGCCCAAGGAGAAGTGCATGTATTCCACCAAGCTCTTCGCCGAGAAGGTGATGCCGAAGCTGCGGAACATGTTCCCCGACTTCGACTCGGACGAGCGCTTCTGGTGCCACCCGCTGGACAAGCGCGTTTCCGCCGGCCGCCTGCCGCCCGCGCCGACCAGCGCCCCGCTCGATGCGGTCATGGCCTAGGAGGCGACGATGGAACTGAAAACCCTCGACACCCTTCCCGTCCCCGTCCGCTACATCGAAGGCGGCCAGGGCGAGCCGCTGGTCTTCCTGCACGGCGCCGGCGGCGTCACGGTGGATGATCCCTTTCTCAAGGCGCTGGCGGAGAACCACCACGTCTACGCCCCGTTGCTCCCGGGCTACGGCGACTCGGAGGAGGCGCCCGAGCTGCGCGACATGCTCGACATCACCCTGCACACCTGGGACGTGGTGGATGCGCTCGGCCTGAAGGACCCGATCCTGGTCGGCCACTCCATGGGCGGCATGATTGCCGCCGAGATGGCCGCCGTGCAGCCGAACGACGTCACGCGCCTGGCGCTCATCGCCCCCGCGGGCCTGTGGATGGACGACCATCCGATCGCCGACCTCTTCGCGACCATGCCCTACGAGATGCCGCAGCTCCTGTTCCACGATGCGGCGGCCGGGGCGGCGATCCTGACGGCGGGGCGCAACGTCGAGGATCCCAACTTCCTGCAAACCTACCTGGTGCAGAACGCCCGCCAGCTCGGCATGGCCGGCCGCATCCTCTTCCCGATCCCCGAGCGGGGGCTGGCGGGGCGGCTGCACCGGATCAAGGCCAGGACGGTGATCGTCTGGGGGGACAGCGACCGCCTGATCCCGCCGGTCTACGCCCATCCCTTCCGCAAGGCGATCAAGGGCGCCGAGCTGGTCTCCATCCCCGAAGCCGGCCACATGGTGATCCTGGAGAAGACCGCCGCCGTCGCCGAGGCTGTCGGGCGCCTTTAACCTTTCGACGCAGCGACCTTTTCACTCATTGAGTCAAATGCTGACGAACGGGACCCTTATGGCTACGCTATAGGGACCCTATCTCTCATGTGCTTCGCCAAGCCCGGCGCCGTAAGCGAGTTCGACGCCCCGATGCAAAGCCCCGCCTACGGCATGGCGTTCCAGATCCGCGGCGAAGCCGACGGCAAGACGCGGCGCTTCGTCTATGTCTCGCCGAGCTGCGAGGGCCTGAACGGGATCACCGCCGAGGCGGCGCTGGCCGACCCGATGGCGCTCTATTCGCTGATCCTGCCCGAGCACCAGGAACGCATCTTCGCCGCCGAGCAGAAAGCGGTGGACACCCTCACGCCCTTCGACATCGAGGTCCCGTTCCGACGCCCGGACGGCGGCGTGCGCTGGTGCCGCATCACCTCCCTGCCGCGGGTGGAGCCGGACGGGAGCACGCTTTGGGACGGGGTCCAGATCGACGTCACCGAGCGCCGCGAGGCCGAGGCCAAGGCCGCCGAGAGCCGCCGCCGGCTGGACCAGGTGGTGGAGACCACGGGCCTGGGCCTTTGGGAATACGACATCCGCGCCGACAGGCTCACCTGGTCGGAGCGCACCAAGGCGCTCTACGGCCTGCCCGCCGACGCCGATGTCACCTTCGAACGCTACCGCGCCGCCGTCCATCCGGAGGACCGCGAGCACACCCTGGCCGTCTACGAAACGGTGCGCGATACGGCCGGCGGCGGCGACTTCTCCTTCGAGCACCGCACGGTCGCGCCGGACGGCCAGGTGCGCTGGGTGCTGGCGCACGGGCGGGTGATCTGGGACGGTGAGGAGCCGGCGCTGGTGCTTGGCTCCTCTCTCGACATCACCGAGCGCAAGCGCGCCGAGGAGCAGCACGCCCTCCTGGTGCGCGAGATGGCGCACCGGGCGCAGAACGGCCTGGCGGTGATGATGTCGCTGGTGTCGCAGTCGGCCCGCGGCGCCGTGTCCGTGGAGGAGTACGAGGAGAAGCTCACCGCCCGCCTGCAGGCGATGGCCGCCTCCCAAGCGCTGATCACCGAGGCCGGCGGCGGCGCCTTGGCGCTGGATGCGCTGATCGACCAGACGCTGACACCCTTCGGCCTGGAGCGCTTCGACCTGACGCCCGCCAACGCCCGCATCGAGCTTTCGCCGGACCTGGCGATGGGCCTGGCTTTGCTGCTGCACGAACTGGCCACCAACGCGGTGAAGTACGGCGCCCTCTCGGCCCCCAACGGCCGCGTGGCCCTGGCCTGGCGCAGCGAGAACGAAAGCGGCGAGGTGACCTGGCGCGAGATCGGCGGCCCGCCGCCGCAGCCGCCGACCCGCAAGGGCTTCGGCTCGCGCCTCATGGAGGCGGCGCTCCGCCCCCGCGGCGGCGCGGCCGAGGTCAGCTTCGAACCCGACGGCCTCTACGGCCGCCTGAGCTTCCCGCTGAACTAGAAATCCTCCCCCGCTAGGCGGGGGAGGATCTGAAGCGCCTACCCTTCGTTGCCGAAGATCACCGTGCCGGCCGCGGCGAACATGCCGCCGACGCCCTGGGCCACGCTGATCTTCGCGCCCGGCACCTGCGCCGGGGCGGTGCCGCGCATCTGCCGCACGCTCTCCTGAAGGGCGTACATGCCGTACATCCCCGAGTGCATGTAGGAGAGCCCGCCGCCGTTGGTGTTCAGCGGCAGCTTGCCGCCCGGCGCGGTGTTGCGCTCGCGGATGAAGTCCGCCGCCTCGCCCGGCTTGCAGAAGCCAAGGTCTTCCAGGCCGTAGAGCGGCAGGTGCGAGAAGGCGTCGTAGATCATCAGGTGATCCACATCCGCCGGCGTGATCCCCGCCTCCTCGAACGCCTTCTTGCCGGAGATCCGGAAGGCGGTGGACGAGGTGAAGTCGTACATCTGGCTGACCATCGGGGTCTCGACGCTCTCGCCGGTCCCCAGGATGTAGACGGGCTTCTGCGGGAAGTCCTTGGCCCGCTCGGCCGAGGTCAGGATCAGGGCGCCGCCGCCGTCCGTCACCAGGCAGCACATCAGCTTGGTGAAGGGATAGGCGATCATCTCCGAGTTCAAGACGTCGTCGACCGTCAGCGGGTCCTTGTAGGACGCGCGCGGGTTCTTGGCGGCCCACTCGCGCTGGATCACCGAGACGTTGGCGAGGTCCTCGACGGTGTAGCCGCGCTCTTTCAGGTAGCGGAGCACCGGCACGGTGAACATGCTCGGCGGGCCCACCGGCCCGAACGGCATCTCGAACTGGCCCGCCAGGCTCGAGGCGTTGCGCCCGAACCCGCCGGCGCCGACGCGGCTGCGGCCGCTCTCGCCGTGGGTGATCAGGATGGTCTTGGCCAGGCCCTCGTTGATCGCCGCCGCCGCGTGGCGCACGTGCAGCATGAACGAGCAGCCGCCGACGGACGTGCCGTCGGCATAGGTCGGCTTGATGCCCAGGTAGTGGGCGAGCTCCACGGGGCTGACCCCGGCCGTGGCGACGCCGTCGATGTCCGACGGCTTCAGGCCTGCGTCGGCCATGGCGTTCAGCGCGGCGTCCGCGTGCAGGCCGATCACCGACAGGTTCGGAATCTTGCCCAGCTCAGTGGTTTCAGCGGCCCCGACGACCGCGACAGTATTCGGCTTCATCTGGCGATCCTTTAGGCGGGGTGGAACAGCGGCAGGGCGGTCTCGCCCAGGTCGAGGAATTCCACCTCCACCGGCATGTCGAGCACCAGGGCTTCCGGCGTCTGCGGGCAGCCGACGATGTTGGTCATCATCCGCACGCCCTCGTCGAGCTGCACGACCGCGATCGAGTGCGGCTCCCTGCCCATGTCCGGGCGCGGGCGCTGGTTGATGACGTAGCTGTAGAGCACGCCTTTTCCCGAGGCCTTGAATACCTCGACGTCGCGGCTGCCGCACTTGGGGCAGAACGGACGCGGCGGGAAATAGGCGCCCCCGTCGCACGACGTACACTTCTGCAGACGCAGTTCGCCTGCCTTGCAGCCCTCCCAGAAATGCCGGGTCTCCGGCGTGGGCTGCGGGGCCATACGGTCCATGAAAATCCTCTCCCGAACGAAAAATCGACTTCGCCGGCTTCAACGGGCCGGCTGGCAATGGCGACGGTGTTAAGGGCGAGGCCGCGGCTTGTCGATGGGGAGCAAAGATGACGCCGCGTTCGTCTTTTCACGCGCGGGGGAACAGCGCAGGATGACGCCAGGGCCGGCAAGGCCGAGACGCTTGGGAGGGCGCGATGAGAACCTGGCTGATGACGACGGCGGCGATGGCCCTGGCCGGCGCGGCCCAGGCGGCGGTGATCGAGGTGGCCGCTGGCCCGAACGCGCAGGAGCGCGCCCAGACCGCCCTGATCGACGCCAAGCCGGGCGACACGGTCGCCTTCGGCGCCGGCCGGTTCGAGTTCACCGACGGCCTATCGCTCGACATCGACGATGTCACCGTAAAGGGCGCCGGGCCGGACAAGACCTTCCTCGACTTCAAGGGCCAGAAGGGCGGCGGCGACGGCCTTCTGATCACTTCCGACCGGGTGGTGGTGCGCGACCTCGCCGTGCAGGACACCCGCGGCGACGGAATCAAGGCCAAGGGCGTCGACCAGATCAGCTATCTCAACGTCCTCGTCGAATGGACCGGCGGGCCGAAGGAGACCAACGGGGCTTACGGGGTCTATCCGGTCAGCTCCACCAATGTGCTGATCGACAAGGTCACGGTGAAGGGCGCGGCCGACGCCGGCATCTATGTGGGCCAGTCGAAGAACATCGTGGTGCGCAACAGCCGCGCCGAGTTCAACGTCGCCGGCATCGAGATCGAGAACTCGATGAACGCCGATGTCTACGACAACGTCGCCACCCACAACGCCGGCGGCATCCTGGTGTTCGACCTGCCGGACCTGCCGCAACAGGGCGGCCACTCCACCCGCGTCTACCGCAACAAGGTGGTCGACAACGACACGAAGAACTTCGCGCCGAAGAACTCCACAGTCGCGGCCGTGCCCACAGGCACCGGGGTGATGATCATGGCCAACCGCAACGTCCACATCTTCGAGAACGAGATCGACGGCAACCAGTCGGCGGCGGTGATGCTGATCGGCTACCGCCAGCCGATCAAGGACGCCAAGTACGAGGCCCTGCCGCGCGACATCGTGGTGCGCGACAACAAGATCGGCAGGAACGGCTGGGCCCCCACCTTCGTCGGCGGCGCCGAGCTGGCCGCGGCGACCGGCGGCGCCATCGCCCCCGTGCTGTGGGACGGCGCCGAGACCTTCACCCGGGCCGGCCAGAGCGTCACCCATGACGTCAACGTCGTGCTCACCGACGGCCCGGTGCTGAACCTCAACCTGCCGACGCCGGGCGACCTCGCCGAGGCAAAACCCGCCGTCACGCCGACCCTGGCCGGAACGCCGGTGGCCGAGCCCAAGCCCGTGGTGCTGCCCGCCGCCCAGGCCGCCCTGACCCCGTGAGGCGCCTCGCCGCCGCGCTGATCCTGGCGGCGAGCCTCCTTGGCGCCGCCGCGCCCGCCCCGCAGGTGGACGTGGCGCGCCTCTTGGACGAGACGCCGGCGCCGATCCTGGCCGACTACCGCCTGTTCGCCGACGCCGGCGGGCGGCGGCCGAACGCGGGCCTTGTGCCCTACACGCTGAACACGCCGCTCTTCAGCGACTACGCCGAGAAGTTCCGCTACGTCTTCGCGCCGCCGGGAACCAAGGTCGGCTACCGCGCGGAAGGTCCGCTGGATTTCCCTGTCGGGTCGGTGCTGGTGAAGACCTTCGCCTACCCCGCCGACTTCCGCCGGCCGGACGAGCAGGTGCGGTTCCTGGAGACCCGCCTGCTGATCCACCGCAGGACCGGCTGGGTCGCTCTCGCCTACGTCTGGAACGACGCCCAGACGGAAGCCGTGCTGAAGCGCGCCGGCACGAGGCTGGACGTGAACTTCATCGACGCCAAGGGCCAGCCGCGCCACGTCGACTACGCCGTGCCCAACGTCAACCAGTGCAAGGAGTGC
Source organism: Phenylobacterium sp. (assembly GCA_035627295.1). GTDB lineage: Bacteria > Pseudomonadota > Alphaproteobacteria > Caulobacterales > Caulobacteraceae > Phenylobacterium. Next base: position 10,812 of record DASPLZ010000501.1, read on the forward strand.
CACTCGCTCGACGGCCAGATCGCGCCGATCGGCCCGAAGGCGAGGAACCTGAACGGCCCCTTCGCCTATCCTGGCGGCCGCGAGAACCAGCTCGCCCACTGGCGGCGCATCGGCCTCCTGGCCGGCGGCCCGACCAAGGCGATCGCCGCCCGCACCGCCGTCTGGAACGATCCACGTGAGCCGCTTGCCGACCGAGCCCGCGCCTATCTCGACGCCAACTGCGCCCACTGCCACAACCCGCGCGGCATGGCCTCCAACTCCGGCCTTTTCCTGGAGCTGGAGCAGACCGATCCCACGGCCCAGGGCGTCGAGAAGCGTCCCGTCGCCGCCGGCCGCGGCGGCGCTGACTTCGCCTACGACATCGCGCCGGGCGATCCTTCGCAGTCGATCCTCTACTACCGCATGGCCTCCACCGAGCCCGGCGTGATGATGCCCGAGCTCAGCCGCAGCCTGCCGCACGAGGAAGGGCTGGCGCTGATCCGGGATTATATCAGGAGCCTGAAATGAGGCCTGAGCGCTGGCGCAGCTTCCTTCTCCCCTTGCGGGAGAAGGGTCTAACTCGGTCGGGGCGGCTGGCGGACCTGTCGCCCGCTCAAGCGATCATCACCATCTTCAGCGCCCCGTCTTCGCGAGCGTCGAACAGGCGGTAGGCCTCCGCCCCGTCGCTGAGCGGCAGGGTGTGGCTGATGAACCGCTCGGGATGCAGCCGCCCGCCCTGGATCAGAGGCACGAGTTCCGGCCACCAGCGCGGCACCGAGCAGGTGCCGATGCGGAAGCTGAGGCTCTTGAAGAACGCCATCGCCATCGGGAATTCGAAGTTCGGCGTCTGGTTGACCCCGATCACCGACACCACGCCCTGCCGCCCGACCAGGGCGATGGCCAGCTTGATCGAGGCGTCCGCCCCCACCGCCTCCACCGAGCAGTCGGCCAGCCGCCCGGAGGTGGCCTCCATCAGTTCGGCCACGGCGGTGTCCGGATGCAGCGGCGTCGCACCGAGCTCCGCCGCCAGCGCCCGGCGCTCGGCCACGAAGTCGACGGCGAACACCCGCGAGGCGCCCAGCACGAAGGCGCTCTCCACCGCCATCAGCCCGATGGGACCGAGGCCGACCACGACCACCGTCTGGCCCGCCGAGATCCCGGCGTTGCGGCAGCCGAACCAGGCGGTCGGCAGGTTGTCGGTCAGCATCAGCGCCTGGTCGGCGGTCAGCCCGTCGGGGATCTTGGCCAGGTTGAAATCGCCCGCCGGCACGCGGATCGCCTCGGCCTGACAGCCCTCCAGCCGGTGGCTGAGGCCGTAGCACTGCATGGCGTTGTTGCGGCACTGGTTGACCTCGCCGGCCAGGCACGGCGCGCAGGCGCCGCAGCCGACGGCGGCGGAGATCATCACCTTGTCGCCGGGCCGGTAACGGACCACCGAACGACCGACCTCCACCACCTCCCCGACGGCCTCGTGACCGACACAGAAGCCGAGGTCCGGCGAGAACCCCTGCCCGTGGTAGATGTGCAGGTCGGAGCCGCAAATGCCGCAGCGCTCCATCTTCACCACCACGTCGCGGTCGTCCTCGAGCCTGGCGTCCTCGAAGCTCTCGAAACGGATGTCGCGCGGGCCGTGGTAGCAGAGCGCCTTCATGGCTTGATCCTCCCTGGCGCGATCATCAGCCGGGCGCCGCTAGGTGAGCCAAGGCGGATAACCTTCCCCCGGTACGGGGGAAGGTTCAGGCCATCAGCCGGTCCTTGTAGGCCTCCCGCAAGCGCTTCTTGTCGATCTTGCCGGTGGCGGTCAGCGGCACGGCGTCGAACACCACCGCGTCGGGCAGCCACCACTTCACCACCCGCGGGGTGAGGAACGCGACCACCCCGTCGGCGGTGACGTTCGCGCCCTCGTGGGTCTCGATCACCAGCACCGGCCGCTCCTCCCACTTGGGATGCGGCACGCCGATCACCGCGGCCACCTTCACGCCCGGGCAGCCGGCGGCGACGTTCTCCAGGTCGATGGAGCTGATCCACTCGCCGCCGGACTTGATGACGTCCTTCTTGCGGTCGGTGATCCGCATGAAGCCGTATTGGTCGATGGTCGCGATGTCGCCGGTGTCGAACCAGCCGTCGGCGTCGGTGACGTCGGCGTCCTTGCGGAAGTAGCGGCGGATGGTCCAGGGGCCGCGCACCATCAGGGCGCCGGAAGTCTCTCCGTCGTGCGGCGCCTCGTTCCCGTCGTCGTCCACGATCTTCAGCTCGATGCCGAACTGCAGACGGCCCTGACGGGTCCAGATGGCCTGGTCCAGCGCCTCTTCGCCGAGCTCGGCCAGGGCGGGCGTCGGGGTGGCGATGACGCCCAGCGGGCAGGTCTCGGTCATGCCCCAGATCTGCAGCACCTGGACGCCGTGATCCTTTTTGAACCCCTCGGCCATGGCCAGCGGCACGGCCGAGCCGCCGATCACCACCCGCTTCAGCGTGCCGGTCGAGCCGCCCGTCTTCTTCAGGTGGTCGAGGTACATGGTCCAGATGGTCGGCACGCCGCCGGAGAAGGTGACCCCCTCCCCCTCGATCAGCTCCTGCAGGGAGGCGCCGTCCATCTTCTCGGCCGGCAAGACGAGCTTGCAGCCGTTGATCGGCGCAGCGAACGGCAGGCCCCAGGCGGTGGCGTGGTAGAGCGATGAACAGGGCATCACCACGTCGAAGGCGGTGAAGCCGAAGGCGCTCGCCAGGCCCGCGGCCATGGCGTGCAGCACCACGGCGCGGTGGGAATAGAGCACGCCCTTCGGGTCGCCCGTGGTGCCGGAGGTGTAGCAGAGGAAGCTGGCGGCGTTCTCGTCAAAGGCCGGCCAGTCGAAGGTGTCGGGCTCGGGCCCGATCAACGCCTCGTAGTTCGCCGCATCCACCGCTCCCGGCTCGTGGGCGTCCTCATCGGAGAGCAGGACGAAGCGCTCGACGCTGGGCATCTGCGCGGCCAGCCGCTCGACCAGCGGGGCGAAGGTGCGGTCGTAGAACAGCACCCGCGCCTCGGCGTGCTCCATGATGTACACGATCTGCTCGTCGAACAGCCGCGGGTTGACGGTGTTCAGCACTGCGCCGAGGCCAGGCACGGCGTAGAACAGCTCCAGATGCCGGTGGGTGTTCCAGGCCAGGCTCGCCACCCGGTCGCCGGACTTGACGCCCATCCTGGTCAGCGCATTGGCCAGCTTGCGGCAGCGGGCGGCGAGGCCCGCGTAGTCGTAACGGTGGATGCGCCCCTCCACCGTGCGCGAGACGATCTCGCGGGTCGGATGAGCGGCCTCGGCGAAGTTCAGGATCGAGGTCGTCAGCAGCGGCGTCGTCTGCATCAGGCCGGGGATCATCGGGCGCGTTTCCTCTCGCTTTGCGTCTTATGCCGCGACCCAACCGCCCGGCCGGCGGGGAGTCAAATGCGCGGATCGGCCTTGCGTCCTTCGAGACGCCCGCTTCGCGGGCCCTCAGGATGACGAAGTCAGCAAATAGCTCGTCATGGTGAGGAGCGCGAAGCGCGTCTCGAACCACGCAGGGCCTCGCCGCTAGGCGGCCGCTTCGCGCTTCTTGCGCGGGTCCTTCACCTTGACGATCAGGAGCACCAGCGCCAGCACCTGCGAGACCGTGGTGGCGATGAAGAGGGAGGCGTAGCCCGCCCCCGTGGCGAAAAGCCCGCCGAGCAGCGGCCCCGCCGAGGCCATCACGCCCTCGACCGTGGCCACCAGGCCCAGCCGCATCGGCATGTCGTCGCGGTCGCCGAACTCCAGCACCATGGTGCTGGCGCTCATCATATAGCCCGACTGCGCCGCCCCGATCAGGAAGAAGGCCCCGAAGATCGGCCAGATGCCGGCGGCGTTGAGCAGCACGATGGTGCCGGCGATCCAGATCGCCAGGGCGGCGATGAAGGTGGCGCGGAAGCCCATCTTGTCGCCGGTGTAGCCCCAGATCAGGTTCGTCGCCGTATCGGCCCCCAGATAGGCCAGCGAGAGCAGCCCGATGTTGGCCCCGGTCAGCTCGATCGAGGAGGCGGCGTAGAGGATGTAGAAGGGCGCGGCGATCCGCCCGGCCACGCCGAACACCAGCACGATCATGAAGAACATGAAGTCCCGGTCGCTGGAGAGCAGGGCCGGGAAATCCTTCATCCGGTCGCGCAGCCGGGTCTGCGGGCGCACCGTCGGCGGCTCGGGCTCGACCATCAGCAGGCGCAGCGCCGTCAGCCCGGCGCTGGTCAGGATGAACACCAGGACGAAGGTGGTGGCGTAGCCGTTGCCGAAGGCGTTCTGCTCCAAGAGGTACTTGCCGGCCAGGAACGAGAGCCCCGCGGCCACCGCCCCGCCGGTGACGTTGCGCCAGGCCTGCAGGCGCCCGCGCCGGCTGATCGGGATCACCTTGGCCAGCAGCATCTGGAAGGCCACCCGCTGCGCGCCCGAGAAGAAGCCCATGATGAACAGCATGAGCATGGTGACGCCCACCAGCCACTCGCCGGAAAGCGTCCAGGCGGCGATCGCTATGCCCAGCATGGGCAGCCGCATGCCGGTGCCCAGGAAGATCGAGATCGGCAGCACCTTCTTGCGGTGCTCGATCTGCGAGGCGCCGATGATCGGCGAGACGATGCCGCCCAGCTGCTGGAGGGCGAGCGCCAGGCCGACGATGAAGTCGGACCCGGAAATCGAGTGGATGTAGGCCGGCAGGAAGGTCGGCGCGCCCATGATCCGAAAGCCGGTCATGCCCAGCATGCCGTGCAGGTAGTGGCCGGCGTAGTTTCGCCTCAGGTTGTCCCAGACGAACTTCTCGTAGGCGGCCTCAGCGTCCTCCCCGGACACGGGTTCCACGGTCTTGTCCAACTTGCCCTCGCCCGAAATGCGCGGGCGCTCATGACTCGAAATCAACGATGAATGGGACCCGTCCTAGACCCATCCGCGCGGCGCGCAAGCGCCATACCGATTCAATGACCGACGAGGGCGTTGATCAGCATCAGGAGCGCCACGAAGGCGAGGAAGCCGCCCACCAGGATGCTGGAAAAGGTGATGGCGGCGATCACATGCTTGTTGAACGGCGCGTCCCGCTCGCCCGGCATGGTGACGTCGGCGGGATCGACGACGACGCGCTTGGAGAGTTCCTGCGGCGGCGGATCGGCGGGGCCGGTCATGTCGTCCTCCCGCCCCCGCGGCGGGAAGTCTAGCGGCCGATCAGCCCCGGCGCCATCTCGGCGACGAAGGCGCCGGCGGCGAAGGCGGCGAGCGCGAAGAGCACGCCCTGGGCGATCCGGCGCTTCAGCAGCGACTTGGGATCGAAGGCCTTCAGGCCGGCGACGCCATCGCCATCCGGCCGCGGGGTGAACTTGATCTCCGCCGCGCCCGCCCGGTCATCGGCGATCTGATAGAGGATTTCGGCGGCCGCCGGGCCCTTGTGCGGCAAATCGAGGCACTGGGCGGCATGCTCCACCAGGGCGGCGAAGGCGGCGACCTTGTCGGCCTTGCTGAGCCCCTGGGCGGCCACGAAGTGCGCGGAGGCGACCGTGTTCTGGCCGTTCTGGACGACGGCGTTGCGGACGGTGACGCCCATTTCGGCTTTCTCCCAGGCTGGCGGCGGCAGGCCACCCTACTTGGGGCTCGTGAACCCCGGTTTGCAAGGGCCGAGGCGACACAGGCGCGAAACGATTTGCCCAAATCCCCCCCGCCCTGTCACATTGGCGGCATTACTCTGCCCGTCGTGATTTGAAAGCCTGATCCTTTGAGCACCACGCCGCCCGCAAGCCTGCCCAAGTCCGCCCAGTTCGCTTCCGTCGACGCCGTCATCGAGGGCCTCGCCAGCGTCGGCTATATCGCCTCGCACCGCATCGCGACCGCCCTCTACATGTCGATGCACCTGCAAAAGCCCCTGCTGGTCGAGGGCTTCGCCGGCGTCGGCAAGACCGAGCTCGCGCTCTCCACGGCCGCCCTCACCGGCCTGCCGCTGATCCGCATGCAGTGCTACGACGGCCTGGACGAGTCCAAGGCCCTCTACGAGTGGAAGTACGGCAAGCAGCTGCTCTACACCCAGATCCTGAAGGACCGCATGGGCGCCGAAATGGCCAAGGCGGAGACCCTCGAGGACGCCATGGAGCACCTCCACGGCATGGGCGACTTCTTCTTCTCCGAGCCCTTCCTAGAGCCCCGCCCGCTGCTGCAGGCGCTGCGCAGCGAAGCCGGCTGCGTCCTCCTGATCGACGAGATCGACAAGTCGGACGAGAGCTTTGAGGCCTTCCTCTTGGAAGTGCTCTCCGCCTACCAGGCCTCGATCCCGGAGATCGGCGTGGTCAAGGCGAGCATCCCGCCGCTGGTCTTCCTCACCTCCAACAACGTGCGCGACCTGGGCGATGCTTTGAAGCGGCGCTGCCTGCACCTGCACATCCCGCTGCCGGAGGCCAAGCTGGAGGAGCGCATCGTCGCCACCCGCGTGCCCGGCATCGAGGCGGCGCTGACCGCCAAGCTGGTGGGCTTCGTGCAGCACCTGCGGACCATGGACCTGCGCAAGGCGCCGTCGATCTCCGAGACGGTGGACTGGGCCCGCGCCCTCGTCCTCCTGCACGCCGACAGCCTGGATCCTGACCTGGTCCGCGAGACCCTGAACGTGATCCTGAAGTTCGAGCAGGACATCGCCGCCATCGAGCCGCAGGTCGGCGAACTCCTGCGGGCCGCGGCGGCCTGACCCGCCGTGCAACGCCAGCTGGAAGACTTCCTGCGCGCCCTGCGCTCCGCAGACGTGCAGGTGACGCCCGCCGAGGCCATCGACGCCCACCAGGCGGTGGCGGCCATCGGCTATGGCGACCGCGCGCTCTTCAAGGACGCGCTCTGCGCCACCCTGGCCAAGACCGAGCTGGAGGTGATGCGTTTCGACGAGACCTTCGAGACCTTCTTCCAGCGCGAGGACTTCGCTCCGTCTGGCGGCGGCGCCTCCGAACAGGCCGAGGGGGAGACGCCCCGCACGCTCGCCGACATGCTGCTGGCCGACGACCAGGCGGGCCTGGCCCAGCTGATGGAGGCCGCCGCCGGCCGGGCCAACGTCAGCGAGATCCGCCTCTCCACCCAGCGCCCGCGGTTCACCCGCCGGCTGCTCGAGGAGATGGGCCTCAGGGACCTGGAGCTGCGCATCGCCGAGATGCGCCGCGAGGGCGGCCCGGCCGGCGCGCGGGCCGAGCGGCTGGTGGAAAAGCGCGCGGCGCTGAACGCGCTGGCCGCCCGCTACGTCGAGCGCCAGCACGAGCTCTACGCCAAGGAGAGCGGCCGCAAGACCCGCGAGGAGCTCCTCGCCCTGCGCAACCTCGCCGACCTCGATCCCGAGGACATCGCGCTGATGCAGAACTTGGTCCGGCGCATGGCCAAGCGCCTGGCCAGCCGCTACAGCCGCCAGCAGCGCAAGGCGAAAAAGGGCAAGCTCAACGTCGGCAAGACCCTGCGCCGCTCGATGGCCTACGGCGGGGTGCCGTTCGAGGTGGTCTGGAAGACCGAGAAGGTCTCCAAGCCCAAGATCGTCGCCATCTGCGACGTCTCCAAATCGGTGGCCGCCACCGCCCACTTCCTGCTGCTCTTCCTCTACAGCCTGAACGAGGTGGTCGAGCGGCTGGACGCCTTCGCCTTCTCCGGCCGCATGGTCCACGTCGGCGACTTGCTGGACGAGCACGACGTCGAGAAGGCGATCGTGGAGATCCTGAAGCAGATCGGTTTCCAGCAGACCGACTACGGCCAGGCCCTGGCCGACTTCGCCAAGGACCATATGCAGGACCTGGACCGGCGGACCACCGTCATCATGCTGGGCGACGGCCGGTCGAACTACGCCAATCCGCGGCTCGACATCATGCGCGACATCGAGCTGCGCTCACGGGCGGTGATCTGGCTGAACCCCGAACCCGAGAGCTATTGGGGAAGCGGCGACAGCGAGATGCCCCGCTATCGCCGCTTCTGCCACGTCGCCAAGACCTGCAACACGCTGAAACAGCTGGAGCGGATCATCGACGACGTGCTTCGGACCTACGTGCCGAAGTAGCTCAAGCCCGCCTGCGGAAGAGCCCCAGCAGGAAGAGCAGCAAGATCGCGCCGGCCGTTGACACCAGCAGGCTGCCGACCCATCCGCCGAAGTCGATGCCGAGCGCGCCCGCCGCGAAAGCGCCGAGCAGGGCGCCGACCAGGCCGACGACCAGATTGGTGATCAGGCCGTGGCTGCGGCCCATGACTTTCTCGGCGATCCAGCCGGCCAGAATGCCGATGATGATCGCCCCGATGATACCTACGCCGCTCATGTGGAATTCCCTCCAAGCGTGACCGATGGAGAGGGAATGCCGAACGGGCGATCCGGTTGCCTCAAGCCGGCGGCTTGCCCAGCCGCACCTCGCCGCCCACGGGGCCGACGCCCGCCGGCACCGGCACGGGCGAGCCCTGGTAATTGGTGTTGAGCACGAGGTTCGGGCTGCCGGTCATCTCGATGGCCTTGGCGACGATCACCGTCCAGTCGGCCTGGTCGGTGACCTGGGTGTTGGTCCCGGAAAGCGCGAGCTTGGCGCCCGGGATATACACCGTCCCGAGCAGCTCCCGCGCCGCTGTCGTCGAAATCTCGAACGTGTTGGTGTTCTCAGGCGTGGTGGCGATCACGAAGCCGGCGAAGTCGCCGCTGCGGCGGCCCTCCAGGTTGATCTGCGACTGATCCCCGAACTTGAACTTGGCGTCCTTGTCGAAGATCAGGACCACGTCCTGCCCTTCGATCTTGGCGTTCTGCAGGAGCTGCAGGTCGCCCTTCTTGAAGTAGTGCTCGCCCGGCTGCAGGCGAAGCGTCACGTTCTTCTGAACCGTCACGTTGACGCAGTGGACGCCCGGCTGCACCGGAATCGGCGGCAGGAGGCCGCCCAGCTGGATGTTGGATAGCGCCAGCACCAGGCTATCGACCAGCGGGCAGGCCTGGTCGGTGGAGATGCTCATGCCGGCGAACGGGTCGGCGATGGTCGGCGCGTCGGTCTGCGGCTCCGGCGAGATGCGGCCCTTGGCCCAGCCGCTGGCCTGGGCGATGGCGGTGTTCATCCAGCCGTTGTTGCTGACTTCCATGTTGCTGTTGGTGTGCACCAGGCACTTGGGGGCGGTCAGCTGGGCCTGGTCCTTGACGTCGATCTTGTTGCCGGAATCCTCCCCGGTCGCGAGCACGCAGAGCGGCACCTGGCTCACCCGCGTGGCGGTCGAGTTGATCTTGATCTTCCATCCGCCCGGCGGCAGCAGGTTGCCGAAGAAGGAATCGCGCACCCCGTCGATATGTACGGTGACGGTGGAGGCCTCCACGTCGATGGTGCTGGCGACCGTGTAGTTCACATCCTTGGCGGCGGAGGCCGCCTGCTGGCGCACGAAGATCTCAGCGCGGTTCTTGATGCCGACCTCGTCGGTCATGCCGATCTGCTTGGCGGCGGCGAGCGCCGCGGCGTCGGCGGCGTCCTGCAGCGCGGTGCGCGAGGAATGCACCGCGAAGAGGTCGATCGCCCCGCAGGCGAACATGGCCACCACCGGGGCGCCGATCGCGAAGATCGTCGCGATGCCGCCCCGCCGGTCGGCCCTGAAGGCGCTGAGGGCCCTAGGAGCGCGCCAGCCCATGCACGGCTCCTTCGAGCGCGGCGGCGTAGCTGGCCGCCGCGGGACGCAGGGACGGCGCGCTCTCCAGCGCCAGGCTCAGGAAGTTGCGGCTCTCGTAGGCCATGGCGGTCAGCCGCTCGGCGTTCTCGCGTGCGGCGGCCTGCGCCCGCGCGGCGGCCTCGCGCAGCGAAAGCTCGGCCATGTGCGCGCGGTGCACATAGCGCACCTCGTAGCTGAGGAGCCGCCAGTTGATCGGCTTCACGGTGAAGAAGGTGGCGCCCAGCTCATAGGCCCGGTCGATGGCCGCCGCGTCCTCGCGGCTGGTGACCACGATCACCGGCAGGTGGACGAACCGCGGGTCGGCGCGCAGCCGCTGGAGGGTCTCGAAGCCGTCCATGCGCGGCATCTCGAGGTCGAGCAGGACGAGCTCGGGCGTCTCGACCTCCAGCTGCTGCAGGGCGTCCAGGCCATCCTCGGCCGTGCGCACCTGGGCATGCTCGCTGGAGAGGTGAACCACCGCGAACTCCCGCAGGATAGGATCGTCATCCACGTAGAGGACCTTCAGGTCCTCCTGCAGCACGTAGAAGAACGTCCCGAGATCGTCGGGCGGCGACATACTGGAACGGGCCCCTCGGCTCCCAAGCCTTCCAGCTTTAAGCCCGCAGTCATTAATCCCGCGTAACTCCCCTTTTGGAACAAGGGTTTGGAGCAAACAGCGTGGGCGGCGCAACCTCTGGGCGAAAGCAGCGGCGGCGCACCATTCGCGGCAAGCTGATCGCCCTTGTCCTGGTCTGCGTCAGCATCGCCGTGGCCCTGGTGGTCGGCGTCAGCGCCTGGCGGGACGGCCGCCGCGAGGCGGCCTTGCAGGCCGAGCAGCTGCGCAACACCGCCGCCATCCTCGCCTCTATGAGCGCCGAGGGGACGGCCGAGGTCTCCGGGGCCAAGGCCTATCGGGCCCTGCGCGCCATCAGCCTGATGCCGGGCGTCACCTATGCGCGGGTGAACCTCGCCGACGGCCGCCTGCTGGCCGAGACCGGCAGCGGCGCGAGGCTGTCACGCGATGCGCGCGTCGGCGGCGAGCGGCGCGCCGGCTGGAACATCCTGGCCTCGCACACCATCGAGGTGACCGCGCCGATCGTGCATGACCGCCGGACCGTCGGGAAGGTCACCCTGCTGGGCCAGCAGAGCGGCGGGGCGGAACGGCTGATCTCCAGCCTGACCCTCAGCCTGATCGCCGGCTGCGCGGCGATGGCGGCGGGCCTTCTGGTCGCCTTCCAGCTTCAACGTCGCGTTTCCGGCCCCATCGTCGCCCTCACCGAGGCCATGGGCCAGGTGCGGGCCAGCCACGACTACAAGCGCCAGGTCGAGATCACCGCCGACGACGAGGTCGGCGAGTTGGTCGAGGGCTTCAACCGCATGCTCGCCGAGATCAGCGTCCGCGACGCCGAGATCGCCGACCACGTGGCCGGGCTGGAGCGGCGGGTGGCCATGCGCACCGCCGAGCTCGCCACCGCCAAGGAGGCGGCCGAAAGCGCCAACGCCGCCAAGTCGGACTTCCTGGCCACCATGAGTCACGAGATCCGCACGCCGATGAACGGCATCATGGTGATGGCCGAGATGCTGGCCGCCGGCGACGTGCCGCCCAAGCAGCGCCGCTTCGCCGAGGTGATCGCCAAGTCGGGCTCGAGCCTGCTGGCCATCATCAACGACATCCTCGACTTCTCGAAGATCGAGGCGGGCAAGATGGACCTCGAGGCCGCGCCGGTGGATCCCTCGGAGATCGCCGACGACGTCTGCTCGCTCTTCTGGGAGCGCGCCCGCTCCAAGGGGCTGGACCTGGCCGCCTATGTCGCGCCGAACACGCCGAAGCTGATCGAGGCCGATGCGGTGCGTCTGCGCCAGGTGGTCGGCAACCTGGTCAACAACGCCATCAAGTTCACCGAGACTGGCGGGGTGCTGGTGGAGATCGCGCCCGAGCCGGACGGCCGCGTGCGCGTCGGCGTGCGCGACACCGGCGTCGGCGTCGCCGCCGACAAGCTGCCGACCCTGTTCGAAGCCTTCAGCCAGGCCGACCAGTCGACCACCCGCCGCTCCAGCCCGGCCACGTGGTCGGCGATCTCGGCGTCGCGCACGCTGATCTCGGCGAGCATGCGGTTG
>DASPLZ010000502.1:0-2753 GCA_035627295.1 Phenylobacterium sp.
TGCCGTCGAGCTTGGTCATGACGATGCCCGAGACGCCGATCTGGTTGCCGAAGATGTTCTCCTGGGCGAGCGCGTTGCGGCCCACCGTCGCGTCGAGCACCAAGAGGGTCTCGTGCGGCGCCTCCGGCTCCACCTTCTTGACCACGCGGATCATCTTCAGGAGCTCGTCCATCAGGCCCTGCTTGTTCTGCAGCCGGCCGGCGGTGTCGATCAGCACCACGTCGAAGCCCTCGGCCTTGGCCCGCTCGACGGCGTCGAAGGCGAGGCCCGCCGCGTCCGCCCCGGTCGGCCCGGCCATGAACTCGGCCCTGGCCCGCTCGGCCCAGACCTTCAGTTGCTCCACCGCCGCCGCCCGGAAGGTGTCGCCGGCGACGATCAGCACCTTGGCGCCCTGGTTCACCAGGTCGGCGGCGATCTTGCCCAGCGTCGTGGTCTTGCCCGAGCCGTTCACGCCGATGAACAGCACCACATAGGGCCGTGGGCCGGAGAGCGGCTCGAAGTCGCCCCGCCGCCCCTCCAGCTCCTCGCCGATGGCGCTGGCCAGCGCCTCCTTGATCTCGATCTCGTCGGCGCTCTTGCCGAAGCGTTCCTCGGCGAACCGCTTGGTGATGCGTTCGGCCGAGTAGGGGCCGAGGTCGGCCTCGATCAGCATTTCCTCCAGCTCGTCGAGCTTGGCCTGGTCCAGCGGCTGCTTGACGAGGCCGCCGACCAGGCTGTCGGTCATCTGCTTCGACGAGCGCGAAAGCCCGTCGGTCAGCCGCTGGAACCAGCCCTTCTTCTGCTCAGCCATGCGGAATCCAGCTGTCGGTGTCGTGGTCGGGATGCTGGTTGGAGCGGACCTGGGCGTAGTAGGGCTTGCTCGCCTCGTGCTCCTCGGCCGAACGGGTCGGCAGGCCGGACAGGTGGTCGGCGAAGGGCAGCTTGTCCTCCAGCCCGATCTGGATCGTCGGCCGGATGGCGGCCGGATCGTCGAACGCCCCGATCGCCACATTGACCGTCTGGCCGGGATCGGCCTCCAGCACCTCGAAGGTCAGCTGGGTTCCGCAATCGCCGCAGAAGCCGCGCCGGGCCATGTTGGAGCTTGCGAAATGCTTCGGCGCGCCGCGGGTCCATTCCAGGCCGAAGGCGTCGACATAGGGGCCGAAGAAGGCGCCGAACGCCTTCTGGCACATGCGGCAGTGGCAGAGGCTGGCGCGCCCCAGCCGTTCGGCGCGGAAACGCACCGCGCCGCACTGGCAGCCGCCGGTGAAAGGCTTATCGCTCATGGGCCGCTTCTAGCGACTCTGCCTCCCAGCGCCTAGCGTGGCCGCATGGAGCCGATCGCCGCCGCCCTCGCCTGGCTGGACTACGCCGCCGTCGCGGTCTTCGCCGTGTCCGGCGCCCTGGCGGCCGCGCGGCGCAAGCACGACATCGTCACCTTCGGCTTCTTCGCGGCGGTCACCGGCGTCGGCGGCGGCACGCTGCGCGACCTCTTGATCGGCGCGCCGGTGTTCTGGGTGGAGCAGCCTGCCTATCTCATCGTCTGCCTGCTCGCCGCCGGCGCGGTCTGGGCCTTCGGCTTCGGGACCTCCCGGCTGAAGGCGCTGCTCTGGATGGACGCCCTGGGCATGGCGGCCTACGCGGTGTTCGGCGCGGCCAAGGCGCTGTCGCTGGGCGTGCATCCGGTCTCGGCGGTGGTGATGGGCGTGCTGACCGCGACCTTCGGCGGGATCGTGCGCGACGTGCTGGCCGAGGAGCCCTCGGTGCTGCTGCGGCGCGAGATCTACATCACCGCCGCCATCCTCGGGGCGGTGGTGTTCGTGGCCTTGGTGGGGCTGAAGCTGACCTTCTGGTGGGCGGCGCTGATCGCCTTCGTCGCCGCCTTCGGCCTGCGCGCCCTGGCCATGTGGAAGCACTGGTCGCTGCCCGGCTTCCCGGGCCGCGCGCCGTCGGAAGACGCCTAGAGCCGCGCCGCCGCCCGCCGGCCGTCGTGGCCGGTGACCGTCATCGGGACGATCCGCCCGACCGCCGCCTCGCCTTCGAAGGCGACCTCGGTGAAATCCGCCGCCCGCGCGAAGCCGGGCTTCTCGACCAGCGCCGACAGCCTGCGTCCGACCTGGCGATCGAGGTGCCGCGCCAGCGCCGCGTCCCCAGCCGCGCGCAGGCGGGCGGCCCTGGCCTTCACCTGGGCGCGGGCGACCGGCGGCATCCGCGCGGCCGGCGTGCCGGGGCGGGGGCTGAACGGGAAGACGTGCAGGAAGGCCAGGTCCGCCTCGTCCACCAGGCGAAGCGTGTTCTCGAACATCTCGTCCGTCTCGGTGGGGAAGCCGGCGATCAGGTCGGCGCCCAGGGCCACATCCGGCCGGGCGGCGCGCACCTCGGCGACCAGCCGCAGGGCGTCGGCCCGCAGGTGGCGGCGCTTCATGCGCTTCAGGATCATGTCGTCGCCGGCCTGCAGGGAAAGGTGCAGGTAGGGGGCGAGGCGCGCCTCCTCGGCGAGGCAGCGCATCAGGTCGGGGTCGATTTCGGCCGCGTCGATGGAGGAGAGCCGCAGCCGCGGCAGCTCGGGGACCAGCTTCAGGATGCGCGAGACCAGCTGGCCGAGCGTCGGCCGGCCGGGCAGGTCGGCGCCCCAGCTGGTCAGGTCGACGCCGGTCAGCACCACCTCGCGGATCCCGGCCGCGGCCAGGCGGCGGACCTGGTCGACGATCTCGCCGGCGGCCGCCGAGCGGCTGTTCCCGCGGCCGTAGGGGATGACGCAGAAGGTGCAGCGG
>DASPLZ010000503.1:0-7666 GCA_035627295.1 Phenylobacterium sp.
CCAGACCGGCCAGTTCACCCGCCGAGAGCGACCGGCGCTGCAGATAGCCGTCCACCACCGGGTCGTGATAGCCGCGCCGCGCGTGGGCCACGTCGGCGGCGAGGATATCGAGGCGCGCATCGTCGAAATCGAAGACCCCGACCATGCGACCTCCGCTCATGCGCAGGTTCCAGGGCGCGAAGTCGCCGTGCACGGGATGCTGTGGCAGATCGGCCAGGGCCTGCAGACGCGGGGCGATCGCCGCGCTCGTGGCGTCCACCCGCGCCGCCAGACCCGCGTCCAGCCTGGCGAGGCGCGCCAGCAGCTCTTCGCGCCCCGGCCCGCCTTCCGGCGGCGCAGCGGCGGCCGTCAGCGATCGCCGTTCGGGCCTCTGGTCCATGCGGACGTGCGCCAGCACCACGTCGTGCAGCTCCGCCAGTCGCCGCCCCAGCTCGCGATAGCCCGCATCGCCCGGCCGCAGCGCTCGCCCGCTGACGAACGGGAACAGCACATAGACGTCGCCCTCGACCGTCAGCGGTCCGGCCAGCGGGGCCGCGGCCGGATAGCCGGCCTCGGCCAGCCGGCGAACCAATTCCAGCTCCCAAGCGACGCCGTCCGGCGCCCAGCGCGCGCCCTTGCCATAGCGGCGCAGCACCAGCCGGGTCCCGCTGGCGGCGACCAGCCAGTGGCTGTTGTGCCCATGCTTGATGAGGCGGATGCGGTCCGCATTCACCCCTAACTCCGCCAGAATCCTGCGCAGCGTCATCGATCGCGACGTAGCCGGATTCGCGGCGCGGCTGCCCACCCTCGTCATCCTGGGCCTTGTGCCTAGGCCCCCCGGTCCGCCGCACGGGCAGTTCAAGCTTTTGCAAAGACGGTGGAGCTGGGATGGGGGGTCAAGGCACAAGGCCCAGGATGACGCAGTTGGCGTTGATGGGTCAATTTTCGCAATAGAAACAACACACTAAAACCTCCTCACGAATCCTTGACGCACTGCGGCGCCGCCTATAGGTTCCGCGCCGACTTCCAAGCCCCGACGGCGGCGGCTCCATGCGTCGCGGTCAAGAGACCTCCCGACCATGCCGACGCCTCCAAAAGCGCCCACCGAGCCCGCCAAGGGCTTCGATGAGCGGCTCAAGGCGCTGGAGGCCGAGCGGGCTCATCGCCCTTCGGCCGTGGCGAAGATGGGGCAGGGGTATCGCTTCCTGGCGGAAGTGATCGGCGGGGTGCTGATGGGCGCCGGTTTCGGCTGGCTCATCGACTACTTCGCCAAGACCGCGCCCTTCGGCCTCGTGATAGGCCTCTTTGCGGGCGCGGGACTATCCATCTGGGTCGCGGTGAAATCCGCGATGAAGATGAGCAAGGACGAGATGGCGAAGGCCGGGCCCCTGCCCAGCGTTCCCGACGATGAAGACGAGGACTAGAGGCGAGTAATGGCCGAGCAGCCAGCCATCGACCCGATGCACCAGTTCCTGGTCCAGAAGATCTGGCAGGGCCCGGTGTTCGAGATCGGCGGGATCACCTTCGACATGTCGATCACCAATTCGGTGGCCAGCATGATCGCCGGCGCCGTGATCCTGATGGCCTTCTTCGCGCTCACCGCCCGCGGCCAGATCGTGCCGAACCGCGGCCAGGCCTTCGCCGAGGCGATCTACGGCATCGTCGACAAGCTGCTCGTCTCCTCGATCATCGGCCCGGCGGGGCGGCCCTACATCCCCTACCTCTTCACCCTCTTCCTGGTGATCCTGGTCCTCAACCTGATGGGCGTGGTGCTGGCCATCGGCAATCTCGCGGGCCTCAGCCTCACCTTCACGGTCACCTCGCAGCTGGCGGTCACCGCGACCCTGGCGGTGCTCACCTTCTTCAGCGTGCTGATCCTCGGCTTCATCAAGCACGGGCCGAAGTTCCTCTCGCTCTTCTGGGTGCCCGGCATGGGCGTCGCCGGCGGCATCGCCATGGTGCCGATCGAGATGATCTCCTTCTTCGTGCGGCCGATGACCCTGGCGATGCGTCTCTTCGGCAACATGCTGGGCGGCCACGTGGTCCTGAGCCTCTTCGGCTCCTTCGTGGTGGCCCTGGGCATCGTCGGGCTCTCAGGGGGCCTGGCCTCCCTGGCCTTCGTGCCCGCCGCGCTCTCCTTCACCATGATCGTCGGCCTGACGGGCCTGGAGCTGGTCGTGGCGATCCTGCAGGCCTTCGTCTTCACGGCGCTGGCCACCGTCTACCTCAACGAGGTCGTGAACTTCGGTCACGGCCACTAACCCCCCAAAGCTCTTCTAGAGACTTCTACAAAAAGGACTTTTCGACCATGGAAGCTGAAGCCGCCAAGCTCATCGGTGCGGGCCTTGCGACCTCGGGCATGATCGGGGCCGGCGTCGGCCTGGGCAGCCTGTTCGGCAACTACCTGCAAGCCGCGATCCGCAACCCGTCGGCCGCCGCCAGCCAACAGCCGATGCTGTTCCTCGGCATGGCGCTGACCGAAACCATGGGCCTGTTCGCCTTCGTCGTGTCGCTGCTGATCCTCTTCGTCTTCTAAGAAGGCTTTAGAGGGATCCAAGGCGCCTATGGCGATGCAAGAGCATCAAGACCCGGCTAGCGACGCCGCCCACGGGGCTCCCGCGGGCGCCGCCGAGGCGCATGGCGCGGCCGCCGGGCACGAGTCGAGCGGCGGCCTGCCGCAGTTCGACTTCGCCCAGTGGCCGGGCCAGATCGCCTGGTTCCTGGTCATCTTCTTCGTGGTCCTGGCCTTCGTGCGCTTCTTCGTGACGCCGAAGCTGGGCGGCACGATCGAGGCCCGCGACGGCAAGATCGAAGGCGACATCGCCGAGGCCCGCCGCATGAAGGACGCCGCCGACGCCGAGGCCGCCGAGGCGGCTTCCGAGATCGCCGCTGCTCGCGGCCGCGCTCAGAAGGTGGCCGCCGACGCCCGGGCCAAGGCCCAGGCCGAGATCGCCGCCGCCCTCGCCGCGGAAGAGGCCAAGCTCGCCGGCGTCGCCGCCGAGGCCGAGGCCCGCATCGCCAAGGCGCGCGACGCGGCCATGACCAACGTCCAGACGATCGGCGCGGAAGCCGCCGAGGCGATCGTCGAGAAACTGACCGGCAAGAAGGCCACTTCGGCCGAGCTCGCCGCGGTGCGGAGCTAGGGCATGGACTGGTTCCTCCACCACCTGACCGATTCCCACTTCTGGGTCGGCGTGGCCTTCGTGGTCTTCCTGGGCATCCTGGCGTGGGCCGGCGTGCACAAGCTGGTCTGGAAGGCGCTCGGCGATGCGGGCGCCAAGGTGCAGGCCCAGCTGGACGAGGCCGAGGCCCTGCGCCGCGAAGCCCAGGCCCTGCTGGCTCAGATCCACCAGCAGAAGGCCGAGACCGAAAAGCTGGCGGCCGAGATGCTGGCCAACGCCCAGAGCGAAGCCAAGCGCCTGCAGGAAGAGTCCAAGGTCAAGCTCGCCGAGCAGATCAAGCGCCGCGGCGAGCTGGCCGAACGCAAGATCGCCCAGGCCGAGGCCCAGGCCGCCGCCGAGGTGAAGGCCGCCGCCGGCGACCTCGCCGCCCAGATGGCCGAGGGCGTGCTGGCCCAGCGCCTGGCCGGCGCCAAGGGCGACCCGCTGGTCGACCAGGCGATCGGCCAGCTGGCGACCAAGCTGCAGTAGGCTCGCGGGCTCAATCGAAAAATGCGGACGGGCTCGGAGGCTACTCCGAGCCCGTCTTGCTGTTGGGCGCCGCCACCGGCTTCGACTCCGGCGAACGCCGCTCGCGCAGGAAGACGCCCAGCACGATCAGGGTGGCGGTGGCCAGGAACTCGCTCTGCCAGTTCTGGAAGCTCTCGAACCAGAACTGCGCGTCCCCCAGGTGCGCCAGCACGCCGGTCGGCGGCTGGCCGTGCATCAGCGCATCCTCGGCCGCGTGCCGGGCGCTGTTCACCCAGTGCAGCACGAAGGAGGCGACGAACAGCAGGAGCAGCGCCGTGCCCAATGAGTGGCTGTAGGCCGCCCGCACCCAGCCGCCGGCGCGCACCGGCCAGGGAGCGTCGGCCTTTCGGGCGTCGAGGGCCGGGTCGCGGTCCTGCGGCGCCTCCTCGTCCGGGTCCTTGGACTCCGGCGAGCCGCGCTGGAAGAGGTAGGCCGTCAGCATGACGAAAGCCCACATCTGCAGGAATTCGCTCTCCCAGTTCTCGAAGAGAGCCGAGAGGAACTCCCCGCTGCCGAGGTAGGCGGCGAACCCTATGGCGGCCTGGGCATGCTCCTGCCGGGTTTCGTTCTCCGCCGACCAGCCGGTGACCGCCTGTCCGACCAGGCTCGCCAGGAAGATGGCGAGCAGGACCAGAGTCAGGCCGTTGTCCTTGAACCAGCTGGGCATGGAAAATCCTCCGCCGACTCAAGTCTCAAGCGGCGGAGGCGTTCCGTTGGGAAGAAAGCTCTAGCGCCGGCGGCGGCTGCGCAGGCGCATGTTGCGCAGCACGCGCCAGCGCTGCGGCAGGAGCAGGCGCTCGACCCGCAGCATCTGCTGCCAGAAGACCGGGATGAACTCCGGCTCGCGGCGCAGCAGCCGGCGGACCGGATGCACCCAGTTGGGGTGGCGCTTCTGGACCTGCACGAAGAGCCGGCGCGCCTTGAAGGAGTTCTTCAGGATGATCATCAGCCCGACCACGATCACCGGCAGCCCGCCGGGGCCCGGCAGCGGCGCGATCAGCACGCCGGCCAGCACGATCGCCAGGCCCAGGACCACCAGGCCAAAGCGCGAGATTCGACCCACGATCTCGCGGGCGAGATCGTCGGAGGCGAAGTGCGGCGCGCGCGGCATGGCGATGAAGGCCATCGGAGTTGAACCTGGGTACGGGAACGCGGGCGGCGTCCGGTAGGGAGCCGGATTGGCCGAACCGCGCCGTCCACATATGCGAACGGCCAAGCCATCCGTAAAGGGGTGGGTACAGTAAAATACAAACACGTAATGTTTGCGTTTGTGACCGTGTTCGTGCAGCCACAGTTCGTGATGGGTTCTCCTCGGTCATCCGAGGCGGAACGGCTGTGGAGAAAAGCGCAGGCGAAGGCTGGCGCAAAGGCGCGTGGGCCGTGATCCCAGGAAGCTTGGCCAACGGCTTAAGCCGCGATCCGGTCCATCTGACGGCGGGACGTCCGACAGGAAAATGGCGCGCCCGGAACGATTCGAACGTCCGACCCTCAGATTCGTAGTCTGATGCTCTATCCAGCTGAGCTACGGGCGCGCACTCGGCCTTTCGGCGAGGGCGCGGAACCTAGTGCGGGGGCGCGCGGAAGGCAAGCGGGGGGCGCGGGGAATTCTCAAGGGGCGAGGTCGCGCCAGGCGAGCGGGCCCGCCCACGGCGCCTGCGCCTCGTAGACCGCCCGGGCGACGGCGCGCGACAGGCAGTCGGCGGCCAGGGCGCCGGCCTGCATCACCGCCGCGTCGGCGGCCTCTGGCGGCGGCAGGCGGCCGGTGGAAAGGGCGAAGACCACGTCGCCGTCGAACGGAGCGTGCACCGGGCGGATGGCGCGGGCGAGGCCGTCCTGCGCCATCACCGCCACCCGCCGGGCCTGGGCGGGGGTGAGGGAAAGGTCCGTGGCGACCACGGCGATGGTGGTGTTGGCGCGCGGCGCGGCGAGCTCCTTGGTCCAGTAGTCGCCCGGCGCGGCGGCGAGGGCGGCGGCGCCGAGACCGCCGAATTCGCCCTCGAGCTCGAAGGGCGCGGCCCAGAAGGCGCGGGTTCCCGGCGCGACGACCGAGCCGAAGCTGTTCACCGCCGCCAGGGCGCCCACGGTCATCCCCTCGGTGACCACGGAGGCCGAGCCTGTCCCGCCCTTCAGCCGCCCGGCCATGGCGCCGTAGCCGGCGCCGGCCGAGCCGAGGGCGAAGGCCTCGCCGGCCGCCTCGACGGCGGCGAGGCCGAGGGCGCGGTAGGGCGGCTCCAGGCCCCATTGCTTGTCGCCGCCGTTGCCGAGGTCGAAGAGGATCGCGCCCGGCACGATGGGCGAGGGCGGCACGTCCTCGCGGGGGATCACCACATAGCCCCGCCGCCGCGCGCCCAGCCAGGCGGCGACCCCGTCGGCGGCGGCCAGGCCATACATCGAGCCGCCGGCGAGGGTGATCGCGTCCACCGTCGGCACCAGGGTCTCCGGCGCCAGGGCGTCGGTCTCGCGGGTGCCGGGACCGCCGCCGCGCACATCAACGGCGCAGACCGCCGGGCGGTCCGGCAGGATCACGGTCACGCCGCTGCGCACGCCCGCATCCTCGGCCTGGCCGACGGCGATCCCCTCGACGTCGGTGATCAGGTTGCGCGGACCGGGGCGGGGCTGGACCATGACGACGGCTTGCCATGCGGGCGCGGTTGTTGTCCACGGACGCGCAGCTAAGGTCGTCGCCCAGGTTCCGGAGATCCCGCTTTGCGTCCGTTCGCTTACGTCGCCGCGCTGCTTGCGCTCACCCTCGCCGCCTGCGAGACCCCGCGCGCGACACAGGCCGGCGCAGGCGCCGCCTCGCCCGCCGCCGGTCAGCAGATGGTGGCGGCCGCCCATCCGCTGGCGGTCGAGGCGGGGTTGAAGGTGCTGAACGCCGGCGGCTCGGCGGTGGACGCGGCGGTGGCGGTGCAGGCGACGCTGGGGCTGGTGGAGCCGCAGTCGAGCGGCCTCGGCGGCGGCGCCTTCATGACCTACTACGACGGGGCGACCGGCGAGGTGAGCGCCTACAACGGCCGCGAGACGGCCCCGGCGGCGGCTGGTCCCGACCTCTTCCTGGGGCCGGACGGCAAGCCGCTGGGCTTTGCGACGGCGGTGCTGAGCGGACGCTCCACGGGCGTGCCGGGCGCGGTGGCGATGCTGGGCCTGGCCCACGCCGAGCACGGCAAGCTCGCCTGGCGCGACCTCTTCGCCGAGCCGGAGCGGCTGGCGGACGAAGGCTTCATCGTCACGCCGCGCCTGGCCGGCATGATCTCAAGCCGCGCCCCGCAGGCCTCGGCGCCGGACGCGGTCGCCTATTTCACCAAGCCGGACGGGACCAAATACGCCGCCGGCGACCGGCTGAAGAACCCCGCCTACGCCGCCACCCTGCGCACCATCGCCGCCGAGGGCCCGCGCGCCCTGCTGAAGGGCCAGATCGCCGAGGCCATCGTCCAGCGGGTGCATCAGGGCGAGCTCGCCAGCGCCATGACGCTGAAGGACCTGGAGAGCTACCAGCCCAAGGAGGTGGAGGCCGTCTGCCGCCCCTACCGCATCTATGTGGTCTGCGTCCCGCCGCCGCCCTCGAGCGGCGCGGCGCTGCTGGAAGGCCTCGGTATCCTGGAGCGCACCGACATCGCCGAGCGCGGCCCGGCCGACCCGCAGGGCTGGTTCCTGTTCATCGAGGCGAGCCGGCTGATGTACGCCGATCGCGACCGCTATGTCGGCGATCCGGCCTTCGCGACGGTGCCGGTCGCGGGCCTGCTCGACCCGGCCTATGTCGCCGAGCGGGCGGCGCTGATCGGTCCGCAGGCCGGGCCGCCGCCTTCGCCCGGCACCCCGCCCGGCGCGCCCGCCGCGGCGCGCGACCTGACCCGCGAGCCGGCCGGAACCACCCATTTCGTGATCATGGACGCCGAAGGGAACGTCGTCTCGATGACCGCCACGGTCGAATCGGTCTTCGGCTCGGGCCGGATGGTCGACGGCTTCTTCCTCAACAACCAGATGACCGATTTCAACTT
>DASPLZ010000504.1:0-6255 GCA_035627295.1 Phenylobacterium sp.
AGTCATGCCGGAGCCTCGATATCGACGAGGTCCGGATTATCACCGCAGGGTTCGGCGAAAGGATGACCCAGCCCTTAGCAGTCGCTGGCGCCGCGGCCACGCCGAGGGTGGCCATAAGCATCACTGCAGAACCTGAAGCGCTCTGACCGCCAGCTCTCGTGGGCGACCCCCAAATTGGGGAAGGCGCTATTCTCGCCGGCGCGCGCTGGCTTGGGTCGCCGCGGCGCGTCTGACATCTTTACACGACCGAGATGACGTCAGCCGCCTGCTCCGCTCGCCGTCCGCTCGACAAAGCGACGGATCAGCATCGCCAGCTCAAGCGGCTTTTGCATTGGAACGTTGTGTGTCGCGCTGATCGTAACCAGGTCCCTGTCTGGTGCTGCGGCGGCGAGCGCTTGCAGCTCTTCGTAGCGACCAGCCGACAACCCCTGTTCGGCCCAGACCATCAGCATCGGTACGGAAATCTGATCATAGAGGTCCACGTAGGGTCCAATCCTGGCCTCCCCCCGCGGCGAGCTGACCGTTCGAATTTCCTCCGGGGTCGGTCGCCGCAACCAGGCGCCCTGATCTTCGACGAAGCAGCGACGCATCATCGCCCGAAGGAGACCCTGCGCCACGCCTTGGTTCACCCAATCGTCCGGCGAAGCTCGCACGACCTCCTCGATGTAGCGGTCGCGCTCGCTACGGCTGGCGCGCCAGCCGTAGCGAAAGGTTCTCGCGAGCTGCTCAAGCGAAGGCGTAGGTGCGCCCGCGGGCCTGGGCGCAAGCGAGGGGCGAGGATCCAGGGTGAACCCATCGACGCACACGATCTTCGAGGCCGCCCCGCCTGCTGCGATGTGAGCCATGGCGGCATAGGCGCCGGTGGAGTGTCCGATCAGGATCGGCGCTTCCATCCGAGCGCCTCCGCCAGTGGATCAAGGTCGCGCCAGTACTGTTCGGCGGTTGAGGATGTCTCCAGCGTCTGGCCGTGGCAGCGCATGTCGAACGCAACGACGCGCAGGTCCTTCGCCAACTCGGCCGCGCACGACGACCAGGCCTCGGCGTTCTGTCCCGTGCCGTGAATAAGCAGGGCCGGGGGACCAGAGCCGCCATAGTCGATGACGGCGAAGCGTCCCGTCGCCGCCTTGAGCTCGTGCGCTCGCAACGCCCTTTTCCTTTCTGCCCCGGGCAAGGCCGCGGTCCCGACGGGCCGGCGGGGCTAGGCCTACAACCTGAACCCAGCGTGCAAGATCTTTGCGACCGCTGTGCGGCGTCATGCGCAGCGGAGGCCACCCTTCATCCTCTGGACCTTGCGCCCTGGCGCGGCTAGTAGAGCGCGCGGCAGGGCGTAGAAGCGGTCTCGCCGCTGAAGGGCTGACGCGACTCGCCTTCTTCACCACACTGCGCGCACGCTGGTAGGCCGCCCTAGATGTTCGACAAGCTGTTCTCCAACCGCACGCCGCTCAACGCCGCCATGCTGGCGGCCCGGCCGGCCGTGGTGACGGCGATCATCTTCTCGATGTTCATCAACATCCTGGCGCTGGTCAGCCCGATCTACATGCTGCAGGTCTATGACCGGGTGCTGACCAGCCGCAACGTGACGACCCTGATTGTCATCACCCTGGTGGCGGTGTTCCTGCTCGGCATCTACGCCGCCCTGGAAGCCCTGCGCACCCAGGTGCTGGTGCGCGGCGGCATCCGCTTCGACGACCAGTTGCGGCCGCACCTCTTCCAGGGCGTGCTCAACTACACGCTGAAGAACAACCCCTCGGCCGCCCAGGCCTTCCGGGACGGCGACCAGATCCGCGAATTCACCACCGGCGCCGGGCTGATCTCCTTCTGCGATGCGCCCTGGGTGCCGATCTTCATCGCCGTCGCCTTCATGCTGCACTGGTATTTCGGCGTCCTGGCGATCATCGCCGGCATCATCCTCTTGGTCATGGCGCTGGCCAACGACGCGGTCACCCGCGAGCCCCTGAAGCAGGCATCGACCGCCGCCGTGCAGGCGCAGAACGACGCCTCGGCCACCATGCGCAACGCCGAAGTCATGCGCGCCATGGGCATGTGGGGCGGGCTGCAGCAACGCTGGGGCGCGCGCCGCGACGATCTCATCTCCCTGCAGGCCCAGGCCAGCGACCGCGGCGGCGCGGTCATGTCGGGCATCAAGTTCTTCCGCCAGGTGGTGCAGACCCTGATCCTCGGCGGCGGCGCCTATCTGGCGATCGAAGGCGTGATCTCCCCCGGCGCGATGATCGCCGCCTCGATCATCGTCGGCCGGGCGCTGGCGCCGATCGAAGGCGCGGTCGGCCAATGGAAGGGCTTCCTCGGCGCCCGCAGCGCCTGGGACCGCATCCAGAAGCTCTTCGAAGCAGCGCCTGAAGAAGCCGAGCGGATGTCGCTGCCGGCCCCGACGGGCCGCGTCACCGCCGAGATGGCGATGATCGCGCCCCCTGGGGCGAAGATGCCGACCCTGAAGGGGGCCACCTTCGACATCCCCGCCGGGACCATCCTGGGCATCGTCGGCCCGAGCGCGGCCGGCAAGTCGAGCCTGGTGCGCGGCCTGGTCGGCGTCTGGCCGATCGTGCAGGGCGCGGTGCGCCTGGACGGCTCGGAGCTGAAGCACTGGGATCCCGCCGAGCTCGGCCGCCACATCGGCTACCTGCCGCAGGATGTCGAACTCTTCTCCGGCACGGTCGCCGAGAACATCGGCCGGTTCACCGAGTTCGAGCCCCAGGAAGTCATCGACGCCGCCCAGATGGCCGGCTGTCATGAGATGATCCAGGAGCTGCCCGACGGCTACGAGACGCAGATCGGCCAGGGCGGCCAGGCGCTCTCCGGCGGCCAGCGCCAGCGGCTGGCCCTGGCGCGCGCCCTCTTCCGCATGCCGGCCGTGGTGGTGCTGGACGAGCCCAACGCCAGTCTCGACATGCCCGGCGAAATCGCCCTCGTGCAGGCCATCCAGCGGCTCAAGGCCGCCGGCCGCACCGTGATCTTCGTCACCCACAAGGTGAACCTCTTGGGCGTCGCCGACCTCATCATGGTCCTGCAAAGCGGCGTGATCGCCAAACTTGGGCCACGCGACGAAGTCATGCGCCAACTGATGGGCCCGAACGTCGCCGCTTCCCCGCCTCCTGCTCAAGCCAAGCCCTGATGCCGCAGCTTCCCGCCACGCTCCAGAAGATCCCGGACACTATCCAGAAGCTCTGGAGCCCGGACGCCGACGCCGGCCCCAGGTCCAGCCACCAGACGGTGGCGCGGATCGGCTATGTCGTGATCCTCGTCACCTTCGGCCTCTTCGGCATCTGGGCGGCCACCGCCCCGCTGGACTCCGCGGTGATCGCGCCGGGCGTGGTCTCCGTCGAGGGCAACCGCAAGACCGTGCAGCACCTGGAAGGCGGCATCGTGCGCCGCATCCTGGTGCGCGAAGGCCAGAAGGTTCAGGCCGGCCAGGTGCTCTTCGAGCTCGATCCGACCCAGGTCGTGGCCGGGCGCGACATCGCCGAGAACTCCTTCGTGCGGCTGCTCGCCGCCGAGGCCCGGCTGACCGCCGAGCGCGACAACCTGCCGGCCATCCGCTTCCCGCAGGAAGTCCTCGCCCGCCGCGGCGATCCCGCGGTGGCCCTGGCGATCGCCGATGAGGAAAAGCAGTTCGCCGAGCGCCGCGGCACCCTCAACGGGCAGGTGGAGCTCCTGGAGACCCGCCGCGACACCTATCGCACCGAGATCGAGGGCATCGACGAGGAGCTGGCCGGCATGCGCCAGCAGGGCGTCTACCTCGACGACGAGATCACCGGCTTGAAGAGCCTCTATGAGCAGGACCTGGTGCCGAAGCCGCGGCTCCTGGCCCTGCAGCGCGAACGCGCCGCCCTCACCGGCCGGATCGGCCGCTCGATCGCCGACCGCTCCAAGGCCCAGAAGGGCATCGCCGAGGCGAGCCTTCAGATCCGCCAGGTGCGCCAGCAGTTCTACGAGGAAGTCTCCAAGGAACTGGCCGACACCCGCACGCGAGCCAACGAGATCCGCGAGAAGTTCACCGTCGCCCAGGACCAGGTGCGCCGCATCAACATCGTCTCGCCGGTCACCGGCTCGGCCCAGAACCTGAAGGTCTTCACGCAGGGCGCGGTCATCGGCCCCGGCGCGCCGCTGGTCGATGTGGTGCCCGACAACACCGACCTGATCGTCCAGGCGCACTTCTCGCCCAACGACATCGACAACCTGCGCGCCGGCATGGACGCCGAGGTGCGCTTCCCCTCGTTCCACTCGCGCACCCTGCCGGAGATCAACGGCAAGGTGCAGTCGGTCTCCGGCGACCGGCTGGTCGACGAGGCGACCAACCAGCCCTACTTCCTGGGCCTGATCACCGTGCCCAACGCCGAGCTGCCGGCCGAAATCCGCGGCAAGCTGACCGCCGGCATGGGCGCCGAGGTGGTGGTGCCGACCGGCGAGCGCACGGTGCTGGAATACATCTGGGAGCCGATCACCAAGGCCTTGCGCAACACCGGCCGCGAGGAATAGGACCGGCGACTTTCAAGCTCGTAGGGACGACGAGCCGTCAGGATAGAAAAGGACTTCATGTCGAAGACGGCTTTGATCACCGGCGTGACCGGGCAGGACGGCGCCTACCTTTCCCAGCTCTTGCTGGAGAAGGGTTACACCGTCTATGGCCTGATGCGGCGCTCGGCCTCGCAGGAGTTCCTCACCGAGCGGCTGAAATGGATCGGCGTGCTCGACGAGGTGAACCTCATCCACGGCGACCTTTTGGATCTCTCCTCGCTGATCCACGTGATCAACGAGGTGAAGCCGGACGAGGTCTACAACCTCGCCGCCCAGACCTTCGTCCATACCTCCTTCGACCAGCCGCTCTTGACCGCCCAGGTCACCGGCGTCGGCGCCACCAACATGCTGGAGGCGGTGCGGCTGGCCGCGCCCGGCGCGAAGTTCTACCAGGCCTCGTCCTCGGAGATGTTCGGCAAGGCGCAGACCGGCGTCATGCAGTCTGAGACGACGCCTTTCTATCCGCGCTCGCCCTACGCGGCGGCCAAGCTCTACGCCCACTGGATCACGGTGAACTACCGCGAGAGCTACCAGATGCACGCCTCCTGCGGCATCCTCTTCAACCACGAGAGCCCGCTGCGCGGCATCGAGTTCGTGACCCGCAAGGTCACCGACGCGGTCGCCCGCATCAAGCTCGGCCAGGCCAAGACCCTTGAGCTCGGCAACCTCGACGCCCGCAGGGACTGGGGCCACGCCCGCGACTATGTGCGCGGCATGTGGATGATGCTGCAGCAGCCGACGCCGGACGACTATGTGCTGGCCACCGGCCGCACCGTCACCGTGCGCGACATGACCAAGGCGGCCTTCGACCACGTGGGCCTGAACTGGGAAGACCACGTCAACATCTCCAACCGCCTGTTCCGGCCGGCCGAAGTGGACTTCCTGCTCGGCGACCCGAGCAAGGCCAAGGCGAAGCTCGGCTGGGAGCCGACCATCGGCCTCGAAGAGATGATCGGCGAGATGGTCGACGCCGACCTGGAGCGCCGCCGCCAGGCCGGCGACGCCCGTGCCCGCGTCCCCGCCTAAGGAAGTCGTCGTCCTCGGCGCCGGCGGCCACGCCAAGGTGGTGATCGAGCTCCTGCAGGCGTCCGGCTACGAGATCGCCGCCCTGCTCGACGCCGATCCGACGCCGCGTCAGGTGCTGGGCTATGGCGTGCAGGGCGACGACCGCGCCCTCGAAGAGCTGCGCCAGGACGGCGTTTCCCTCGCCTTCGTGGCCATCGGCGACAACCGTCGGAGGGTCGCCCTGGCCGAGACCGTGCGCGCGGCCGGCTTCACCCTGGTCAATGCGGTGAGCCCCTCGGCCACCGTCTCGCCCTCCGCCCACCTGGGCGAAGGCGTGGCGATCATGGCCGGCGCCGTGGTCAACGCCGAAGTGACCCTGGGCGACCTCTCCATCGTCAACACCGGCGCCACGCTCGACCACGAGGTCAGCGTCGGCATGGGCGCCCACATCGCCCCGGGCGTGGCGATCTCCGGCGCCGTCAGGGTCGGCGACCTGGCCATGATGGGCGTCGGCTCCTGCGCCATCCAGGGCGTCAGAATCGGCCGCGGAGCCATGGTCGGCGCCGGGGCGGCCGTCGTGCGCGACATCCCCGACGGCGCCCTGGCGGTCGGCGTGCCGGCGCGCGTGAAGCGCAAGATCGACGCATGAGCCATGCGCCGATCCCCGTCGCCGCGCCCGTGCTGGACGGCCGCGAGCTGGAGTACGTCACCGAGTGC
>DASPLZ010000505.1:0-4779 GCA_035627295.1 Phenylobacterium sp.
CCGCGCATCAAGGGCAGCCACAACGCCATGAAGAGCGGCATGATGGCCGCCGAGGCCGCCTACGCCGCCATCGGCGAGCAACGCGCGGGCGACGAACTGGTGGCCTACACCGAAGCCTACGACGCCTCCTGGGTGAAGAAGGAGCTGAACGTCGTCCGCAACGCCAAGCCGATCCTCTCCAAGTTCGGCACCATGCTGGGCGGCGCCATCGGCATGTTCGACATGTGGACGACGTCCCTGCTCGGCGGCTTCTCCTTCTTCGGCACCATGAGCCACAAGAAGACCGACGCCGAATGCACGGGCCTGGCCAAGGACTTCGAGCCGATCGTCTATCCCAAGCCCGACGGGGTGATCAGCTTCGACAAGCTCTCGAGCGTGTTCCTGTCAGCCACCAACCACGACGAGGACCAGCCGGCGCACCTGAAGCTCAAGGACCCCACCGTCCCGATCAATGTGAACCTGCCAAGGTTCGCCGAGCCGGCGCGGCTCTACTGCCCGGCCGGGGTGTACGAGGTGCTCTACGACGAGCAGGGCGCCAACCCGCGCTTCCAGATCAACGCCCAGAACTGCGTCCACTGCAAAACCTGCGACATCAAGGACCCGTCGCAGAACATCGTCTGGACCACGCCCGAGGGCGGCGGCGGCCCGAACTATCCGAACATGTGACCACGGCTTAACTTGCGGCGGAGGCGGCGAAGGGCGAAGTACGGGCTGATGCGTATCTTCCTTCTGGCGCTCGCCGCGCCCGCCGTGCTGCTGTCGGCCTGCGCCGACGGCGCGGGCTTGCGTCCCTCCCTCGACATCGGCCCGTCTGCGGAAAGCGGCTCGTCCTACGGTCTCTTCCTCTCGGCCCAGAAGGCGCTGAACGAGGGCGACGGCGAGACCGCCGCCGACCTCTATAAGCGCGCCCAGGCGCAGGGCCTCTCGCCCGAGTTCGCCCAGGAACGCGAGTTCACCGCCGCCCTCCTCGGCGGCGACATCCCCAGAGCCGCCAAGCTCGCGCCCGCCGGCGAGACCGCCTCGCCGGCGATGGAGCGCATGGGCCTTTTGACCCGCGCGGTGGAAGACATGGCCTCCGGCCGCGGCAAGAGCGCCTACGCCATCCTCTCCGGCCCGGGCGTGGGCTTTCCGCACGGCGCGGCGCGCAGCCTGCTCCTGCCCTGGGCCGCCGCCCAGGCCGGCGAGACCGAAGCCTCGCTGGCCCGCCCGCAGGCCGAGAACGACAAGCTGGTGGAAGCCTTCGGCCTCCTGGCCCAGGCCCACCTCTTCGAGCGCGCGCGCCGCTATGACGAGGCCGAGACCGACTTCAAGACCCTGCCCAAGGGCGAGGGCCTGACTGCCTTCCAGCTGGCCTATGGCGAGTTCCTGGAACGCCGCGGCCGGCGGGACGAGGCCATCACCGTCTACGACGCCGCGCTGCAATCCGCGCCGGGCTACCCCGAACTGGTCGCCGCCCGCGCCCGCGCGGAGGCCAAGCGGCCCGCGCCCCCCGCGCCGGACATCCGCACGGGGGCGGCCCAGGGGCTGCTCGCGGCGTCGGCGGCGATGATGCAGATGCGCCAGCCGCAGCTCGCCCAGGCCTATCTGCACCTGGTGCTGCGGCTGCAGCCGGAGCGCGACGAGGCCTGGCTGATGCTCGGCGAGGTGCTGGCCCAGAACGGCGACGAGGCGGCGGCGCGCGAAGCCTACGCCAAGCTGAAGCCGAGCGACCCGGACTATATCTCCGCCCGCTCCAAGCTCGCCTGGAGCCACCAGAAGGCCGGCGACAAGGACCGCGCCATCGCCATCGCCCGCGAGGCGCACCAGCTGGCGCCCGAGCGCGGCGGCGGGGTGGTGCTGGCCGAGCTGCTGCGGGCCAACGGCCAGCTCGACGAATCCCTGGCGCTGATGACCACCGCCCTGCAGCGCCAGCCGCAGAGCTGGCGCATCCGCTTCGCCCGCGCCACGGTGCTGGAACAGATGGGCCGCTGGCCGGAGGCGGAGGCCGACCTCAAGGCCGCCCTGCTGCAGGCGCCGGAGGAGCCGGAGCTGCTCAATTACCTCGGCTATTCCTGGATCGACCGCGGCGTCCACCTGGACGAGGCCATCGTCATGGTCGAGCGCGCCGTGTCGGCCGAGCCGGACTCGGCGGCGATGATCGATTCCGTCGGCTGGGGCTACTACCGCAAGGGCGATCTGAAGAAGGCGCAGGCCCACCTGGAGAAGGCGGTCGAGATGATGCCCGGCAACCCCGAGATCAACGACCACCTGGGCGATCTCTACTGGCGCATGGGCCGCCAGCTGGAGGCCGAGTTCCAGTGGCGGCGGGTGCTGACGCTGGAGCCGGACGAGAAGATCAAGGCCAGGGCCGAGCTGAAGATCAAGAATGGCCTCGGCAAGGACGGCCTGCCCGGCCAGGCCCCGCTGCTCGCCGGGCCATGAGCCGCGCGGCCGAGGATCCCGGCTTCGCGCCGGCCAAGGTCAATCTCTTCCTGCATGTCGGGCCGCTAGGCGCGGACGGCTACCACCCGGTCTCCACCCTGATGGCCTTCGCCGACATCGGCGACCGGCTCTCCGCCGGCGCGCACGAGGCCGGGCTGAAGCTCTCGGTGATCGGCCCCTTCGCCCAGGAGCTGACGGAGGGCGACAACCTCGTCCTGCGGGCCGCGCGCCTGCTGGACGCCGGCGGCGCGGCGGCGCTGATGCTCGACAAGCAGCTGCCGGTGGCCTCCGGCCTCGGCGGCGGCTCCAGCGATGCGGCGGCGGCGCTCAGGCTGCTGAACGCCGGCTGGGGCCTCGGCTTCCATTCCGGGGTGCTGGAGACCCTGGCCGCGCAGCTCGGCGCCGACGTGCCCGCCTGCCTCGTCGCCCAGGCGGTGATCGGCGAGGGCAGGGGAGAGCGCCTGCGCCCCGCGCCGGCCCTGCCGGAGCTCAACGCCGTGCTGGTGAACCCGCTCGTCCCGGTCTCCACCGCCGAGGTCTTCGCCGCCTACGACCGCGCCGCCCCGCCGGACGCCGACGCCGAGCCGCCCTACTTGCCGGACGCCTTCGAGAGCGTGGAGGAGGCCGCCGCCGTGCTCGCCTACTGCCGCAACGACCTGGAAGGCGCGGCGATCTCGGTGCAGCCGGTGATCGGCGACCTCTTGGCCGACCTGCGCGCCGAACCGGAGACCCTGCTGGCCCGCATGAGCGGCTCGGGCGCCACCTGCTTCGCCCTCTGCGCCGACGACATCGCCGCCGAGACCCTGGCCGAGCGGCTGGAGGCCCTGCGGCCCGACTGGTGGGTCAGACGCTGCGTGCTGAGCTGACCCTGGGCGGAATTCCCAGATGGGTCGGGACGGCGCTGCTGGTGACTGGCCTGGCCGGCGCGGCCGTCTGCTACGTCGCGGTGGGTGTTGCGCTTCGGCGCGAGCAGGCGTGTGCGGCCTCGGAACTCGCCACGGCGTTGGCGGCGCAATGCGCGGTGAACGCGGCGTTCTGGCGAGAGATCGCGATCATCGGCTTCGTCACAGCCCTCGCCGTGGGGGTCGTAGGCGTCGTCATCGATCGCCTTCAGGGCTGGATGATCCGGGCTGCGAGACGAAGCGGTCGCATCGGCGAGTAGCGGAGACGCTTTGCGTGGTTCGAGACGCGCGTGCCGCGCTCCTCATCATGACTAGGTTTGTGCTGACCTCGTCATCCTGAGGAGGTCGCGAAGTGGCCGTCTCGAAGGACGCACGGCCTATCCGCCCAAACGAAAGGGCGCGGCGGTCGAAACCGCCGCGCCCTCCCTGTCGCCTACTTGCGCCCCCGTCAGGCGTGGTAGGCGCGCTCGCCGTGTTCGACGATGTCGAGGCCTTCCTCCTCGGTCTCCTCGGAAACCCGCATGCCGATCGTGAACTTGATCAGGAAGAAGACGATGGCCGAGGCCAGGCTGGACCAGACGATGGTCACCAGCACGCCCTTGATCTGCGCCAGCACCTGCGTGCCCATGGCGTAGGTCGCCGCGTCGCAGGTGGAGATGTCGCCGTCCGCCAGGCAGGTCGTGTAGTCGACGATGCCGGCGCCGCCGAGGGCGGGGCTGACCAGGATGCCGGTGGCGATGGCCCCGACGATGCCGCCGATGGCGTGGATGCCGAAGGCGTCCAGGCTGTCGTCGTACTTCAGCGCGTTCTTGATGGTGGAGCAGAACACCACGCAGATCGGGCTGACGATCAGGCCCAGGATGATCGCGCCCACCGGGCCGGCGAAGCCGGCGGCCGGGGTGACGGCCACCAGGCCCGCGACCAGGCCCGAGGCCAGGCCCAGCATCGAGGCTTTGCCGCGGGTGACCTTCTCGGTGATGATCCAGGAGAGGCCGGCGGCGGCGGTGCAGACCAGGGTGTTGAGCATCGCCAGGCCCGCATAGCCGTTGGACTCCAGGTTCGAGCCGGCGTTGAAGCCGAACCAGCCGACCCACAGCAGGCCCGCGCCGACCAGGGTCAGCGTCAGCGAATGCGGCGGCATGGGCTCGGTCTTGTAGCCCTTGCGCGCGCCGAGGATCAGGGCTCCCACCAGGGCGGCGATGCCGGCGTTGATGTGCACCACCGTGCCGCCCGCGAAGTCGAGGGCGCCGAAGCTCCAGATCAGGCCCGACTGGATCGGGTCGGTCGGGGCGTTGGCCACCGCGTCCGGCCCGGCCCACCACCACACCATGTGCGCCATCGGGTAGTAGGAGAGGATCGGCCACAGAACCGCGAAGACGCAGACCGCCGCGAACTTCATCCGCTCGGCCACGCCCCCCAGCACCAGCGAGGCGGTGATGCAGGCGAAGGTCATCTG
>DASPLZ010000506.1:0-2597 GCA_035627295.1 Phenylobacterium sp.
ACATACTCCAGTTACGTACCATAGGTATGAAACATACCGAGGGAACGTACTTCCAGTATGTTCGGTTGGCGCGGGACGCGCAAGGAGGACGGGGTAGCGATTTCGAGACGTAGGTTCGGGCTGGCGGCGATGGCGGCGGCCGGACTCGCCGGCCCGGCCTTGGCGGGGCCGGCAGGGGAGCGACGGATGGCGATCGACGAGGGGCGGTTCGTCCGCATCAACGGGCAGGACCAGTGGGTGGCGGTCCGCGGGCGGGACCGGAAGAACCCCGTGCTGCTGATCCTGCACGGCGGGCCGGGCTTTCCGACCAGCTTCATGGCGCCGGCCTTCGCGGCCTGGGAGGAGCGTTTCACTGTCGTGCACTGGGACCAACCGGGCGGCGGGGCGACCTATTCGAAGAACGCCGCCGACCAGGGCCGGCTGACCCACGCGCGCTATGTGGCCGACGGCCTGGCGGTGGCCGAGTGGCTGCGCGGCCATCTGGGCGTGGAGCAGATCGCGCTGCTCGGCACCTCCTGGGGGTCGGCCCTCGGGGTGATGATGATCCAGCGCAGGCCGGAGCTCTTCTTCGCCTACGCCGGCGCGGCCCAGGCGGTGAGCGGGCCGCAGGGCGACCGGGTGGGCTACGAGATGGCGTTGGCGGCGGCGCGCGAGCGGGGCGATGCAACGGGCGTGGCGGCGCTGGAGAAGATCGGCACGCCGCCCTGGCCCTCGCTGCAGGAGTTCCTGGTGCGGCAGACCTACACCAACCCGCCGGGCCTGCCGCCGACGCCGGAAGAGGCGCGCGCCTCGGCGGCGTTCGGCAAGGTGATGATGACCCCGCCGCCCCCGGGCGCCTCATGGATCGCGCCGGGCCTTCCGCCCTACGACGGGCCGAAGGTGTTCATGGAGACCCTGGCGGCGACCTTCGGCGAGATGCGCCGCTGGGAGGCCAGGGCCTACGGCCTTGAGTTCCGCACGCCGGTGTTCGTGTTCCAGGGCGACCATGACCTCAACACCCCGGCCGGGCTGGCTCGCGAGTGGGTGGAGGAGATCGAGGCGCCGGCCAAGGCCTTCGAGATCGTGCCCGGCGCCGGGCACGGCATCCTGGCCTTCACCAGCGAGATCCTGGCGCTGCTGGAGCGGCATGTCCGCCCGCTGGCGCCCGGAAGGACCTAGGCCGGCGGCGGCTGCCAGAGCTCGATGGGGTTGCCGTCCGGGTCATGGATGCGGGCGAAGCGGCCGTACTTGGGGTCGTCCCATTCGTCCGGGCGGGTCTCCACCGCGACGCCGGCGGCCTGGAGCTGGGCGATCAGGCCGTCGAGGTCGTCGACCCGGAAGTTGATCATCCAGCGCTTGTCGGCGGCGAAATAGTCGCTGGTCTCCTTGAACGGCGAGAACACCGTCGGCCCCGCCTCCTGCGGCCAGAAGTCGGTCACGCCCAGGTGCTCGCGGTACCAGTCGGCGAGCTTTTGCGTGTCCGAGGCGCGGAAGAAGAGCCCGCCGATGCCGAGCGCCTTGGCCATAGCCGCCTCCCTGGCTGCCCATCAGGCGGAGGTTAAGGCGCGGCGGCGCTCTCGTCGACGCCTGGCCGATCCTCCGGGGCGGCGTCGCCGGCCGCGACCGCGATGGGGCGGATGTCCTGCACGAGGTGCATCAGCGCCTTGCCGGGCTGTTCCAGGTAGGGGACGTGGGCGGAATGCTCGAACCAGACGAGCTTCTTCTGCGGGGCCTTCACGCGCTCGAACCAGTCGGCCACGACCTGCGACGGCGTCTGATAGTCGCGGCGGCCGGCGAACATGAACACCGGCGTCTTCAGCTCCCTGGTCCCGGTGAAGTCGAGGCGGTTCAGCTCGGGCAGCAGGCGGCGCAGGTTGACGCTGTTCTCGCGGCTCGCGGCGTGGTCGGCGGCGGTGTAGTCCGGCGAGAGCTTGCGGGCGTTGAGGTCGTAGTTGAAGTCCCTGCGGTTCGCCGTCAGGCCGCCATAGTGGATCACCCAGTTCCGCTCGACGATCACCTGGTCGAAAGTGAGCTCGCCGTCCGGCGGCGGGTAGGGGGCGATGGCCTT
Organism: Phenylobacterium sp.; assembly: GCA_035627295.1. Taxonomy (GTDB): domain Bacteria; phylum Pseudomonadota; class Alphaproteobacteria; order Caulobacterales; family Caulobacteraceae; genus Phenylobacterium. Next base: position 2,048 of record DASPLZ010000506.1, read on the forward strand.
CAGCTCGGCGACGGCCTTGGCGTTCTTGTCGGCCTGAGCCTCCCTGAGGGCGAAGGCGTAGCTCGCGCGCTCGGCGGCCTGCCAGTCGATCATCTGGCCCATGCCGATGTAGGCGTGCAGCCACTCGGGCCGGCGGATGGCGAGGTTCAGACCGATCACCGAGCCCCAGGAGTGGCCGAGGACGAACACCTTGTCCTTGCCGTAGTCGCGGCGGAGCAGGGCGACCAGCTCCTCGCCGTCGCGGGTCATCCGCTCGATGGTGACGGTGGGCAGGACCTTGGCCTGGTGGTTGGCCGCGGCGGTCTTCCCGGCGGCGCGCTGGTCCCACTGGACGACGGTGAAATAGTCCTCCCAGGGCTTCTGGTAGAGCCAGGCGATCGGCATCTCGGTGTAGCCGGGGCCGCCGTGGATGAAGAGCAGGATCGGGTTGCGCCGGTCGCGGCCGCGCACGGAGATCCATTGCTTGATCCCGCCGATCTCCACCTCGCGCAGCTCTTCGATCCCCTGCGGCGCGACGATCTTGCGCGCATCGGCGATGATCGCGCGGGCT
>DASPLZ010000507.1:0-4173 GCA_035627295.1 Phenylobacterium sp.
CGAACTGGAAGGTCGGCTCGACATAGGCCCGCACCACGCCCTCGACGGTGAGGGCGCCCCTGGCCTCCTCGGCGTAGCGCTGCATGGCGGCGAGTCGGCCCTCGTTCACCTCGTCGGCGCGGCGGGCGATCACCGCGCCGAACAGGCCGGCCTTGGTGGCGAAATAGTAGTGCAGCAGGCTGGCGTCGACCTCGGCGGCCTTGGCGATATCCTTCATGCTGACGCCATTGAACCCGGCCTGCGCGAACAGGGCCTCGGCGGCGTCGAGGATCTTCTCCTGCGATTCCCCCCGCCGCTCCTGGTTGGTCCGCCTCTGCGCCTGCGCCGCCACTCGCCTCACCTCGCTCCGGACGGCCAGGGTAGCCGCCCGCCGTCATCCTGGCGACACATCAAGCCACAAATTCATTGATCGACCAATAAAGATATTGACAGCCGCGCGTCTGCGGCCGAACCGTCGCGCAAACGTCGCCATGACGTAGGGGGAAACATCAGGATGCATCGCTCCTCGACTTCGCAGCGCTGGCTCCTCGCCAGCGCCTCGCTCGCCAGCCTGGCCCTGGCCATGCCGACCGAAACCCGCGCCCAGGCGGCTGACGAGCCGGCCGCCGTCGAGGAGCTGGTGGTCACCGCCCGCCGGCGCGAGGAGACCCTGGTCGACGTGCCGATCTCCATGACCGTGCAGACCGGCGAACAGCTGGAGGCCCGCGGCGCGCAGGACATCACCAGCCTGCAGCGGGTGACGCCCAATCTCACCCTGCAGGTCTCGCGGGGCACCAACTCCACCCTCACCGCCTTCATCCGCGGCGTCGGCCAGCAGGACCCGTTGTGGGGTTTCGAGCCCGGCGTCGGCCTCTACGTCGACGACGTCTACATCGCCCGCCCGCAGGGCGCGGTGCTGGATATCTTCGACATCGAGCGGATCGAGGTGCTGCGCGGCCCGCAGGGCACCCTCTACGGCCGCAACACCATCGGCGGGGCGATCAAGTACGTCACCTCGCGCCTTGACGCCGCCGAGCCGCACTTCCGCGCCCGCGGCACGCTCGGGACCTATGAGCAGATGGACCTGGTCCTCTCCGGCTCAGTCCCGCTTGGCGAGCGGGCGGCGATCGGCGGGGCCTTCGCCACCTACAACCGCGACGGCTTCGGCGAGAACCGCTTCACCGGCGCGGACCAGTACAACAAGCAGGTCATGGCCGGCCGGCTGAGCCTGGAGCTGCGGCCGACGGACGAGCTGTTCCTGCGCCTCTCGGGCGACTACCTGGACGATGACTCCAACGCCAACCACGGCCACCGCGAGCGTCCGATCCCGGCTGCGCTGGCCGCCCTGGTGAACCCCGCCGAATGCCGCGGGGTGCTGGACGACCCCTACGACACCTGCGCGGGCCTGGGCGACAAGAACGAGGTGATCAACAAGGGCGTCTCGCTGCTGGCCGAATGGTCGCCGGCCGGCCCCTTCACCTTCAAGTCGATCACCGCCTGGCGCGAGGGCGAGACCAACAGCCGCGGCATCGACTTCGACAACACCCCCGCCCCGATCCTCGACGTGGCGGTGGCCGACACCGTCTATCAGGACGACCAGTTCTCGCAGGAATTCCAGCTGCTTTACGAGGGCGAGCGGCTGCAGGGCGTGGCCGGCCTCTACTTCCTGGACGCCAACGCCAGCGGCCAGTTCGACACCATCCTGCAGGCGGCCAGCCTGACCCAGGGCACCTCCGGCAGCGTCGAGACCACCAGCTTCGCGGCCTTCGCCGACTTCTCGGTCGACCTGACCGAGCGTCTTTCGGTCTCGGTCGGCGGCCGCTGGACGCGCGACGACAAGGACGCGGTGGTCTTCAAGGCCAACTACGCCGGCCTCGGCAGCCCGATCACCGGCCGCAACGTGGCGCCGGTGGGAGTCCTCACCAACTACGCCGCCTCGGCTCGGTTCTCCGAATTCACCCCGCGGATCAGCGCCACCTATGAGCTGAACGACGACCTCAACGTCTACGCCGCCTATGGCCGCGGCTTCAAATCCGGCGGCTACGACATGCGCGGTGACGCCGCCGCCACCCCGGCCACCCAGAACGGCTACGATCCGGAGATCGTGGATTCCTACGAGGCCGGCCTGAAGGGCTCGCTCTTCGACCGGCGCCTGCGGATGACCACCGCCCTCTTCTACACCGACTACCAGGGCCAGCAGATCACCATCCAGCAGGTGAACCCGGCCGGCACCGGCGTGGTCAGCTTCGTCGACAACGTCGGCTCCTCGACCATCTGGGGCTGGGAGTTCGAGGGCCAGGCCCAGCTCACCGACCGCCTCACGGCCAACCTCGCCCTCGGCTACACCCATGCCGAGTTCGACGAATTCCTGTCCTATGTGCCGAACGCGGCCCCGCCGCCGATCTTCGTGCTGGCCGACGTGGCCGACACCCGCCAGTTCCAGAACACGCCCAAGTGGACCGGCAACCTTTCCCTCGCCTACGCCCACCCGCTGGCCAACGGCGCGAACCTCAGGCTGCTCGGCTCGATGTCGTTCCGCTCGGACACCTCGATGTTCGAGACGCCCTTCCCGCAGGTGGACCAGAAGGCCTACCAGCTCTACGACCTGAGCCTCGTCTACACTTCGGCCGACGAGCGCTGGAAGGTCGGCCTGCACGGCCGCAACCTCTCCGACGAGCGCTACCGCACCGGCGCCTACACCTTCGCCTTCGACCCGGCCGCGCCCTCGACCATCATCTTCGGCGACTCGGTGATCGGCTTCTACGGCCCGCCGCGCACCGTCTCCCTGACCCTGGACTACAGCTTCTAGGCCCGGCGCGTGACCGACGACGACCTCATCGCCTTCACGGCGGTCGACGGCCTGAGGCTCGCCGCGCGCGATGTGGCCGGGCCGTCGACGGGGGCGGGGGTGGTGCTCTGCCTGCACGGCCTCACCCGCAACAGCCGCGATTTCGAAGGGTTGGCGGCGGCGCTGCGGGCCGACCACCGGGTGCTGGCGCTCGACCAGCGCGGCCGGGGGCGATCGGGCTACGATCCGAACCCGCTGAACTACAACCTCGGCGTCCAGGTCGGCGACACCTGGGCCTGGCTCGACCATCTGGAGATCGAGCGCGTGGTCGTGGTCGGCACCTCGATGGGGGCGCTGATGGCCATCGCCATGGCCAATATGCAACCGGATCGCATCGCCGGCCTGGTGCTCAACGACGCCGGCCCGGTGGTCGACCCGCGCGGGCTGGCGCGCATCGCCGGCTACGTCGGCAAGGGCGGTCCGGCGCCGGGGTGGGACGAGGCGGCCGCGGCGCTGCAGGCGGTGCACGGGCCGGCCCTGCCCACCTATGGCGCGGACGACTGGCGGCGGATGGCCCGGGCGACCTATGTCGAGGCCGAAGGCGGCCTTCGCCTGGACTACGATCCGAACCTCGCCCAGGCCTTCGCGGCCGACACCGGCACAACGCCGGACATGTGGCCGGCCTTCGCCGTGCTGGAGACCATCCCGGGCCTGGTGCTGCGTGGCGCGCTCTCCGACATTCTGGCCGCAGAGACCGCCGCGGAGATGGCCCGGCGGTTTCCGAAGACCGAGGCGGTGACCGTCCCCGACCGCGGGCACGCGCCCGACCTGAGCGAACCGACGGCCGTCCGCGCCATCCAGGGATTCCTGAACCGCCCGGACGTGCGGGCGGGCTGGACCGACCGCTAGCCCGCCGGATCGTCCCGGCGGAGCGCCTCGACCGCCGCGAGGTCCTGCACGATGTGGCCGAGCGACTTGTAGGCGGTGATCTGATCGGGCGACTGGCGGCCCGGGATGTCGCCGGCCAGCACCTGGCCGATCTCGCCGACCACGTGGCTGTCGTCCACCAGCCCGGCGGCCTTGGCGCGCAGGAACTCCGCGCCCTGGGCGAGGACGCCCGCGCGGTAGTCGGCGATGTAGCGGGCGCGGGCCACCAGGTCGTTGTCCACCTCCACCGGCCCGGCGCGGCTGGAGCCGACCACGTTCACATGCGCGCCGGGCGCCAGCCAGGCGCCCTCCAGAACAGGCTCGCTGGCGGCGGTGACGGTGGTGACGATGTCGGCGACGGCGACCGCCTCGCGCACGTCCGAGGCCGCAGCGACCGGCAGGCCGAGCTCGGCCTGCAGGGCCTCTGCGAACGCCTGCGCACGGGCCGGGTCGCGCCCCCAGACGGTGATCCTCTCCAG
>DASPLZ010000508.1:0-8386 GCA_035627295.1 Phenylobacterium sp.
CGGTCTTCTTGTCCCAGAGGCTGAGGTCCTTCAGCACCTTTTCGAGGTGCGCCGGGTTCGGCGGCTTGCCGAAGAGGCCGCGGCTGAACTTCACCGTGTCCCAGACGGTCTCGAAGGCGTCGGTCGAGAGCTCCTGCGGGACGAGGCCGATCTTGGCGCGGGCGGCGCGGAAGTCCTTGAGGATGTCGTGCCCGTCGGCCGTGACCTGGCCTTCCGTCGGCCGCACGAGCCCGCAGACGATGCCGATCAGCGTGGTCTTGCCCGCGCCGTTCGGCCCGAGGAGGGCGAAGATCTCACCCTTGCGGATATCGAGGCTGACATCCTTCAGGGCCGTAAAGCCGCCGGCGTAGGTCTTGTTCAGGTTCTGGACGGAGACGATCGGCTGCACGCGGGTTCCTCTTTCACTGCAGGACGATCAAGCGGCCCGCCCACCGACACCCCGGGGCAGATATGTCGGCGACGAAAAGACTCAAGTCCGCAAGCTTAGCTTTGTCCATGTGCGAACAAAAGCGGAACTTTCGGTTCGCGCCAAAAGCGCGGCCGTACCGCCGAACCCTTTGGCGAGACTCGCGTTTCCGGACTCTCGGATATCCAAGGGGAGAGGCCCGATGGCCACGCGGCCCACCTGGCAGGGCAATCTGCGCCTGTCGCTCGTCAGCTGCCCGGTGGCGCTCTACACCGCCACCTCGCGCGGGGGCGAGGTGCACTTCAACATGCTGCACAAGGAGACGCACAACCGCATCCGCATGATCCCCACCGATCCCGAGAAGGGCCCGGTGGAGCGCAGCGAGATCGTCAAGGGCTACGAGATCGAGAAGGGCCGCTACGTCGTCGTCACCGAGGACGAGATCAAGGCCGTGCGGCTGGAGACCACCCGCACCCTCGACATCGAGCGGTTCGTGGACGAGGACGAGATCGACCGGCTCTACTGGAACGATCCCTATTTCCTGACCCCGGACGGGGAGACGGCGGTGGAGGCCTTCTCGGTCATCCGCGAGAGCATGAAGAAGGCCAAGAAGGTGGCGCTGGGGCGGCTGGTCATGCACCAGCGCGAGCGGCTGATGGCCCTGGAGCCGAAGGAGAAAGGCATCCTCGCCTACACCATCCGCAACAATCGAGAGGTGCGCGACGCCGACGAGATCTTCGGCGCCATCCCGGCCAAGAAGCCCGACCCGAAGATGATCGAGATCGCCGCCAAGATCATCGACCAGCTGGAAGGCCCGTTCGACACCTCCGATTTCAACGACCGCTACGAGGACGCTCTCCGCAAGCTGATCAAGGAGAAGGAGAAGTCCGGCGGCCGCAAGGTGAGCGCGCCCGAGCCGCAGGAGGCGGAGGTGATCGACCTGATGGAGGCGCTCCGCAAGAGCCTGGGCCAAGGCGGCGAGCGCAGGAAGCCGGCCGCCGCCCGGGCCGCCGCCGGCAAGCGCAAGCCCGCCGCGCGCAAGGCGCCCGCCAAGAAGCGCGCCTGAGCGGGCCGCTTCTTGCAGGGGGGCGGGGCATGGACGCTGACCTCGATCCCAAACCGGCACGCATCGGCCCCGTCGCCGAGGGCGCGCTGCTCTACTGGCCGGTGCGCCGCCTGACCCAGGCGATGGTGATGGGAGCGATGGGGGTGCTGATCGCCCTGGAATGGGTCGCGCTGCTGCTACGGCTCGAATAGCGCGTCCGTCCGACGCGGCTAGCGCCGGCGACGGCGGCCCGCGATAAGATGCGTCATGGCCGCGCCTCACCCGCTCGATCGCCCCGTCTGGTCCGCCCTCGCCGGACGGCAGGCGCCCTTGGCTCTCCGGCGGGGCCGGGCGGTGCGGTTCGACCCCGCCTTCGCCCTCTTCGCCGCGACCCAGGACCTCTCGCCCGAGAGCCTCTCCGACCTCGTCGCCCTGGTGGCGGCGCATGGCGACGTCGCCCTGGTGGAAGCCGAGGAGCCGCCTCCCGTTCCGGGCGCGGCCGTCGCCGCCCGCGGCGTGCTGGCCCAGATGGTCGCCGAACGGCCCGTCGCCGAGGGGCCGGCCGGCGATTTCGCCATCGTTCCCCTGGCCGAGGCGGACGCGCCGCAGATGCTGGCCCTGGCGCTGCTCACCCAGCCGGGGCCCTTCTTCGCCCGCACCCATCAGCTGGGCGACTTCGTCGGGGTGAAGGTCGAGGGCCGCCTCGCCGCCATGGCCGGCGAGCGGATGCGGCCGGACGGCTTCACCGAGGTCAGCGGAGTCTGCACCCATCCCGACCATCGCGGGCGGGGCTACGCCGCGGCGCTCACCCGCCAGGTGACCGCCGCCATCCAGGCGCGGGGCGAGACGGCCTATCTGCATGTCTACGCCCACAACGCCACGGCCATCCGGCTCTACGAACAGCTGGGCTTCTCCATCCGCCGCGAGATGCGGATGACCAGCCTCACCGCCGCCTAGCGGCGCTGACAGCGCACCTCGTAGAGCGGGAAGGTCTTGCCCTCGCCCCGCACCTCGGAGTCGTAGAGGAAACCCGCATCGTCCGGCAGCCAGGCGATGGCTTCCTGCTGGGCCAGCGGCGGAGCGGTGAAGATCGAGACGTTCTCCCCCGCCTTCAGGGCCTCCGGCACGCCGGCCGCAAGGTCGAAGCCGAGCTCGACCGCGGCCATGTAGGTGAGCAGCACCGCCCGCTCGCCGTCGGCGCTGATGTCGAGCCCGGTGGGAATCCAGCCGAAGAACGGCAGGTCCGGCAGGAGCCTGGGCAGGTCCAGCTCGCCGATCCTGCGAAACACTTGCACCCCTTCGGTCTCGCGAAGCTGGCCGGCGCTCAGGCGATAGACCCGCGCCGCGCCGGGCGTGCGCATCTGGGCGTCGGCGGGCTTGGTGACCACGAAGAGGTCGCCACTCGGGTGCACCGCCACCGCCTCGACGTTCTGCGGCCCGTCGGGATAGCGGGCGCGGACCACGCGCAGAGGCGCCTCCTGGTCCGCGAAATCGGCCTTCTCGCGCACCAGGGTGAAGGCCACCTCGCTGCGGTTCGCGCCATTGTCGCCGACGTCGGCCAGGTAGAGGCAGGTCCCGTCGTCGCAGGGCCCGAGCGCCATGTCCTCCACGTCGTCGGGCTTGGCGCCCTTCACGGTCACCGACCTGAGGTCTCCGCCCTTCGCGTCGGTGACGAAGAAGCGCAGGCCGTCGCCGGAATCGTTGTGATGGTAGAGGCGGCCGGGAAAGGCGGTGGAGGCTTCAAGGCCGCTGGCCTCGTTCAGCTGATCGGCCGCCACCTCGGCGAGCAGCGTCGGCGGCCCCCAGGCGGCGCAGACCTGGGCCAGGGCCGGGGAGGCGAGGGCCGCGAACGCAAGGGCCAGGACCAGGGGGCGCATGGCGGGCTCCGCTTTGGATGGGACGGCCGAGCTTAGCCGCCGGCCCAGGGCCGTGGATAGCCCGGGGGCTTCCGGCCGTCCGCCATCCGGCGCAGAGTGTGGCCAGGGCGAAGGGAGACCCCGCATGCCGGACGACGCGCAACTGGCGCTGGACGCTTCACAAGAGGTGATCGCGCTCTGGCCGGACGGCCCGCCGAGCGTCATCGAAGGCGTCGGCCCGGAGGCGGCCTACAAGGCGTCGGCGGGGGTGGCGGCCGGCACGACCATGCTGCGCAACGTCAGCGAGGCGACCCTGACGGTGTTCCGGCCCGATGCGGGCAAGGCCAATGGCGTCGGGGTGATCGTCTGCCCGGGCGGCGGCTGGCGGATCCTGGCCTGGCAGCACGAGGGGATCGACCTCGCCCATTGGCTGGCCGAGCGGGGCTATACGGCCTTCCTGGTGAAATACCGTCTGCGCGGCACGCCGGCCGACCCGGCCGAGTTCGCCGCACGGATGGCGGCGCTGGACGGGCGCGTCGCCTCGCCGCTGCCGGCCGCCCAGGCGCCCCGGGCGTTCGCCGAGCTGGACCGGGGCGAAGGTCAGGCCCGCGCCCGCCAGGTCGCCGCCGACGACGGCCGGCGGGCGCTGGAAGTGGTGCGCGGGCGGGCGGCGGAGTTCGGCCTGGCGCCCGGCAAGCTCGGCATGATCGGCTTTTCAGCCGGGGCTTTCCTGGTCGCCGACCTGGCCATGGAGCCGGGCGGGCCGGACTTCGCGGCGCCGATCTATGGCGGCGAGACCCGCGGGCGGCCGGTGCCGGCGGACGCGCCGCCGCTGTTCACCGTCATCGCCCAGGACGACCGCTACCTCTTCAAGATCGTCGAACAGCTCTACGCGGACTGGTCGAACGCAGACCGGCCGGCCGAGCTGCACATCTTCACCAGGGGCGCGCACGGCTTCGGCATGGTGCGCCAGGGCCTGCCCTGCGACCGCTGGATCGACCTTTTCGAGGCCTGGCTGGCCGATCAGGGATTCGCCTGAGACGCAGGCGCGGCGCCGGCCGCCAGCTCGCCCTGCACAAAGTCCCAGAGGGCGGCGGCCTCGCGGGCGGCCGCCTTGTCGGTCATCTCCTCGGCCGAACGGCCGGTCTCGAGGGCGGTCTGGTAGACGGTGCGCGAGCGCAGCACCACCGGGGCGACGGGCGCCTGCAGGTAGTTGAGGCCCCTGAGCGCTCGCTGGACGATGGGCGCTTCGACCTTCTCGCGGGCGACCGGCGCCTGGTTGACCAGCACCACGCCGGGCTTGCCGAGCCGGCGCACGATGCCGAGCGTGCGGGCCAGGCCCGCGATGTCGATGAGGGTGGGGCGCGCCACCATGATCGCCAGGTCCGACAGCACGATCGCCTCGGTCACATCCTCCACCGCCCCGGCCGGGGTGTCGATGATCAGGAGCTCCTTCTTCAGCCCCACCGCCGCGAACTGGGCGGCCAGGAGCTTGGGCCCGGTAGTCTCGATCACGTCCGGACCCTCGCCGACCCGGGCGCTGAGGATGTGCCGGGCCGACTGCTGCGGGTCGATGTCGGCGAGCAGGGTGGCCACGCCGCGCCGATGCGCGGCCAACGCCAGGTGGGTCGCCACCGTGGTCTTCCCCGAGCCGCCCTTCAGGGCGATCACCGACACCGTACGCAACTCGACGCCCTCCCGTGCACCAACCCCTCTTGTCCGCGCCAATTGGGGCAGGTGCGCGGCGAAGCGTGACCGATCAGGCGGCGGCGCCGTCCTCGGCGGGCATGGCCGAGGGGTCCATGAAAACCACCTCGAAGATGTGGCCGTCAGGGTCGGTGAAGGCGCGGTTGTACATCCAGCCGTAGTCCATCGGATCGCGGATGTCGGCCTGGCCGCCGGCCGCGCCGGCCGCCTGGGTGATGGCGTCCACCTCCTCGCGGCTGTCGCGCGACAGACAGATCAACGCGCCCACCGCCGCATGGGCGTCGGCGATCGGCTTGGAGATAAAGGTCGAGAAGAATTCGTGCTTCAGCAGCATGAAGACGATCTCGTCGGACCACATCATGGAGACTGCCTTGTCGTCGCTGAACTGTTCGTTCTTGGTGCAGCCGATGGCGGCGTAGAAGCGCTCGGCGGCGGCGAGGTCCTTCACCGGCAGATTCAGGAAGATCATCTTGGGCATGTCGTTGTCCTTAAGGTTGGGCGAGGCGGCCCCCGCTTCGCCGATACGACGAAAGCCGCCGGCCCGGGCCGACAATTCCCCCGGGCATCGTTTTGCACGCCGTTCCGCGCCCTCCCACGACAGAGGGTCAGGCGGCGACGCTTTCGCCGTCGAGGTCGCTTTCCTTCAGCGCCGACTCCATCGCGCGAAACAGGTCGGTCACGTCGATGGGCTTGCCGACGAAGCCGGTCATGCCGGCCGCGAGGTACTGTTCGACCTGATGGGCCATCGCATTGGCGGTGAGCGCTATGATCGGCGTCGCGGCGCGACCCAATTCGGCCTCCCGCGCGCGGATCGCCTGGGTCGCGGCCAGGCCGTCCAGGCGCGGCATGTGGATGTCCATCAGCACCAGGTCCCAGGCCTCGCGCTCCCAGGCCTCCACCGCCGCCAAGCCGTCGTCGACGATCGAGAGCGAGATGTCGGCGTCGGCGAGCAGGGCCTTCAGGACCAGCTGGTTGACGGGGTTGTCTTCCGCGGCGAGCACCTTGAGGCGGCCGAGCTGGACATCTTCGCCCGCCTGCTGCGGTTCGCGCATCGCCGAAGCCGCCGCCGCCGCCCGCGGCAGCGGGAGCTCCACCGTGAAGGTCGAGCCCCGGCCCAGTTCGCTCTCGACCCGGATCTCGCCGCCCATCAGCCGCACGAGGTCGCGGCAGATCGACAGGCCAAGGCCGGTGCCTCCGAACCGCCGGGTGGTGGAGTTGTCGGCCTGGGTGAACTTGTCGAAGAGGGCCGGCAGCCGGGCCAGTTCGATGCCGATGCCCGTGTCCCGCACGGCGATCCGCAGCCGCTCGCCCGGCCGGCTGATCGAGACCAGCACCTCGCCCCCCTCGGTGAACTTCAGGGCGTTGGAAATGAGGTTGTAGAGGATCTGCCGAAGCCGCACGGAATCACCCACATAGACGCCCTCGGCGCCGGGCTCGACGCGCAGGTTGAAGGAGATTCCCCTGCGGCTGGCCTGTTCGGTGAAGGCTGCGTGGGCGCCCATGACCAGCTCGTGGATGTCGACCTCGCGGGCCTCCAGCTCGAGCTTGCCGGCCTCGATCTTGGAGAGATCGAGCACGTCGTTGAGCACGGCCAGCAGGGTTTCGCTGCATTCGCGGATGACGGCCAGCCTGGCGGTCTGCGCCTCGGTCGGCTGGTCGCGGGTCAGGGCCTGGACCATGCCCAGGATGCCGTTGAGCGGCGTGCGGATCTCATGGCTCATTGCGGCCAGGAACTCCGACTTGGCGAGGTTGGCCGACTCGGCGCGCTGGTTGGCGTTCTCCAGCTCGGCGATGGCGACTGTCAGGTCCGCGGTCCGCTCGGCGACCCGGGCCTCCAGCGACTCGTTGAGGGCGCGAAGCCGCGCGGCCTGCGCCTGCGCCCGCTCCTCCATGCGCCGGTCGAAGAAGGCGCAGACCAGGGCGCAGACCATCAGCAGCACCACGCCGGCGGTGACCGCCACGGCCAGGGCCTCGGGACTGATGACACGTTCCGGCGCGGCCAGGGTCGGGTCGGCGACGATCACCGTCCCGGCCATGCCGACGAAGTGCATGCCGCAGATCGCCACCGCCATGACCGCGGCGGCCACGATCCGTTGCCAGACCTCCTGCAGCCTGTAGGCCAGGAAGAGCGCCACGGTGGCCGCCGCCAAGGCGGTCACCGCCGAGAGGAGGAAGAGCGTCGGCCGGTAGACCACCTGCCCGGCCACCTGCAGGCCCATCATGCCGGTGTAGTGCATCGCCAGGACGCCGGTCCCGATGACGCCGCCGGAGAGCGCGAGACGGCCAAGGGTGATGGTCTGCTCGAAGAGCTGCAGCCCGATCCACACCACCGTGATGGCGATCAGGCCGGAGAGGACGGTGAGTTCCAGCGAATAGGAGATCGCCAGCGGCGACCTGTAGGCCAGCATGGCGATGAAGTGCATCGACCAGACGCCGCCGCCGAAGACCACCGCCGCGGCGATGCGCCAGGCCGCCCGGGCCAGGCCCTGGGCCCGGCGCAGGCGCTCGGCCATCTGCAGGGCGGCGAAGGAAGCGAGGCCCGCCACGCCATAGGACAGGGCGGCCAGAACGGGATCGTGGTGTCCGGCGGCGCCGGTGGCGGTGTTGCTGAAACAGAGTCCCAGGATGGTGAGCATCGTCGACCGCTACACGTTGAATAGCCAAGGTTGCGACCTCGGCGTGCATTATTGGTTACTGCCACGAACCAGCGGCGGTTGGCCGCAGGCGCGGAGGTGCTAGGGTTCGGCCCTCTCCCACGCGCAAGGGCGAAAGGAGCAGCCGCGATGGCCCGGCATCGGATCTACACCGTCAGCGTCGCCAGCGTTTATCCGCACTACCTCGCCAAGGCGCAGAAGAAGGGGCGCACCCAGGCCGAGGTCGACGAGATCATCCGCTGGCTCACCGGCTACAACCAGGGCGAGCTGGAGGCGCGGCTGGCGGACGGGACCGACTTCGAGACCTTCTTCGCCGAGGCGCCGCGGCTGAACCCGGCGCGCGCGGCGATCAGGGGCGTGGTCTGCGGCGTGCGCGTGGAGACCATCGAAGAGCCGCTGATGCGCGAGCTGCGCTACATGGACAAGCTCATCGACGAGCTGGCCAAGGGCAAGGCGATGGAGAAGATCCTGCGGGCGCGGGAGGACGCGTTCGCCGAGGCCTGACCGGTGCATGCGTCCACCTCCCGCCGGGAACGCCGGCGAGGTTGGAGAGGGGTGCGGAGCGCCGGGCCTCGCCCGGAGCATGGGATGGATAACCGTTTCGGCGAAGAACGAACGCTCCGCGCCGGTCGTTATGGCTTCAGCTTCCGCTCAGCGGCTCTGTTAGAGCCTAGCCGGAGCGCCGAAGGCGGGCGGGCCTTCTCAGGCGGAAGGTCCC
>DASPLZ010000509.1:0-2974 GCA_035627295.1 Phenylobacterium sp.
CATGTCGCTCGAGTCCGACGCCCTGCGCCGCATCGCGCCGTCCGCCACCATCGCCATCAGCGCCAAGGCCCGCGCGCTGAAAGCGAATGGCCGCGACGTGATCGCGCTCTCGGCCGGCGAGCCGGACTTCGATACGCCCGACAACATCAAGGAAGCGGCCATCCGGGCCATCCGGGCGGGCAAGACCAAGTACACCGACCCCGACGGCATGCCGGAGCTGAAGCAGGCGATCGTCGACAAGTTCGCCCGCGAGAACGGCCTGACCTACAAGGCCAGCCAGATCCACGTGGCCCCTGGCGGCAAGCCGGTGATCTACAACGCCCTGGTCGCCACCCTGAACCCCGGCGACGAGGTGATCGTGCCGGCGCCCTACTGGGTCTCCTACCCGGACATGGTGCTGCTGGCCGGCGGCGCGCCCGTGCGCGTCGAGACGACGGCGGCCTCGGGCTTCAAGCTCACCGCCGCGGCGCTGGAGGCGGCGATCACGCCCAAGACCAAGTGGCTGATCCTGAACTCGCCCTCCAACCCCTCCGGCGGCGCCTACACCCGCCAGGAGCTGCAGTGGCTGGCCGACGTCCTCCTGCGCCACCCGCAGGTCTGGGTGCTGACCGACGACATGTACGAGCACCTGGTGTTCGACGACTTTCAGTTCACCACCATCGCCCAGGTGGAGCCGGCGCTCTACGACCGCACGCTCACCATGAACGGCGTTTCGAAGGCCTACGCCATGACCGGCTGGCGCATCGGCTACGCCGGCGGGCCGGAGGCGCTGATCAAGGCCATGGGCAAGATGATCAGCCAGACCACCTCCAATGCCTCGTCCATCTCGCAGTGGGCGGCGGTGGAGGCGCTGAACGGGCCGCAGGACTTCATCAAGCCGAACGCCAGGCTGTTCCAGGAACGTCGCGACCTGGTGGTCTCGATGCTGAACCAGGCCAGCGGCCTGCACTGTCCGACGCCGGAGGGCGCCTTCTACGTCTACCCCTCCTGCGAAGGCCTGCTCGGCAAGACCGCGCCCAGCGGCAATAGGATCAAGTCCGACGAGGACTTCGCCACCGAGCTCCTCGAAGCCGAGGGCGTGGCGGTGGTCCACGGCGCGGCCTTCGGCCTCTCGCCGTTCTTCCGCATCAGCTACGCCACCTCCAACGACGTGCTGGAAGACGCCTGCTCGCGTATCCAGCGCTTCTGCGGGGCGGTGCGCTAGACGAGTTGAGGCGCAGTGCGTCCTTCGAGACGCGCTGCGCGCTCCTCAGGATGACTAATTCAGCAAAAACCTAGTCATGGTGAGGGCGGCCCGAAGGGCCGTGTCTCGAACCACGCAGGGCTTCGCCGCGTCAGGCCGCCGGCTTCGGCCGCGCCGCCTCGGCCTTCAGCTTGTCCAACTCCGCCTGCGCCGACCGCTGGGCGGCCGCGTCGCCGCGAGCCCTGGCCTGCAGCAGTTGCCCCGTCGCCTCCATGGTCCGCACCGGGATCAGGTGGCTGTCGTCCGCGCGGCCGAAGGGCGCGGTCTCGATGCCGACCAGCACCTTGCGCTGGCGCTCGGCCTCCGGCCCCGTCCCGACGCCATAGCTGAAAACAAAATCGCTGATCTTCTTCTTCAGCGCCGGGTCGAGGTCCTTGCGCCAGACCAGCGGGTCCTCCGGGATGGTCGGCGAGGTCCAGATCACCTCGATATTCTGTAGCGTCTTCTTGCCCAGCGGGGTTCCGACCTGCGCCAGCCGCTTCATCGAGGCGGTATTGTTGGTCGCCGCATCCAGCGTGCCGGCGCCGACCCCGAACAGATTGGCCTCGTGGTTGGTCGAGCGCACCGACTTGAAGCAGGCGCTCGGATCGATCCCGCGCGGCGCGAAGAGATAGGTCATCGGCGCCAGCGTGCCGGAGGTAGACTTGGCGTCCCCCATGCCGAAGTTCAGCGTCCTGTCGCAGGCGAGCACCTTGTCGAGGGTCAGGCCGCTCCCCTTCCGCACCACGATCACCGCGTTGTAGCCGAGCGCCCCGCCGCCCTCCGGGTTCATCGACTGCGCGAACACCTCGCCGCCCGAGCGCCGCACCGCTTCCAGCCCCGACTGGTTGGAGAACCAGCCGAGGTCGGTCTGCTTGAAGCGCATCGCCTCGATCAGGGTGGTGTAGTTGGTCCCGACATAGGGCTTCACGGTCAGGCCGGTCGCCTTCTCCATGTCGGCCAGGAACGGCCGCCAGGACTCCAGCGAGTTCTGCGAGCTTTCGGTCGACAGGATGGAGAAGGTCAGCGTCTTCTGCGCGGGCGCCTCGGCCGGCTTCGGCTGGCAGGCGGCGAGCAGCAGGGTGAGGCCCACCGCCAACACCCTTCTCCCCTTGCGGGAGAAGGTGGCCGCGAAGCGGTCGGATGAGGGGTCGCGCCGTGATCGATGAAGGCCAGCCGTCGGCGACGCTTTCGAAGCGGACATCGTCTTCAACCCCTCATCCGGCCCTCGGGCCACCTTCTCCCGCAAGGGGAGAAGGGATTCCATGACAATCAGCACTCCACCCGATTGACCGAGAGCCCCGTCGCCAGCCCGCCGAGCGAGGTCTCCTTGTAGATCTCGTTCATATCCTCGCCGGTGCGCTTCATGGTGGCGATCACCTTGTCGAGGCTGACCGAGTGCTGGCCGTCGCCCAGCAGCGCCAGGCGCGAGGCGTCGATGGCCTTGATGGCGCCCATGGCGTTGCGCTCGATGCAGGGGATCTGCACCAAGCCGCCGATCGGGTCGCAGGTGAGGCCGAGGTTGTGCTCCATGGCGATCTCGGCGGCGTTCTCGACCTGGGCGTTGGTCCCGCCGAGCGCGGCGGTCAGCCCCGCCGCCGCCATCGAGCAGGCCACGCCTACCTCGCCCTGGCATCCGACCTCCGCGCCGGAGATTGAGGCGTTCCTCTTGTAGAGCGCGCCGATCGCCGCCGCCGTCAGAAGGAAGGTGCGCCGCCCGTCGGCGTCGCCGCCGTGGAAACGGTCGTAGAA
>DASPLZ010000510.1:0-5492 GCA_035627295.1 Phenylobacterium sp.
CCTACGCCGCCAAATACGCCTCGGCCTTCTACGGCCCCTACCGCGAGGCCATCGGCTCGGGGAAGCTGGGCTCGGGGCCGGTCGAGAACCCCGGCGACAAGAAGACCTACCAGATGGACCCGGCCAATTCCGACGAGGCGCTGCGCGAGGTCGCCATGGACCTCGCGGAGGGCGCCGACATGGTGATGGTCAAGCCGGGCCTGCCCTACCTCGACATCGTCCGCCAGGTGGTCGACGCCTTCGCCATGCCGACCTTCGCCTTCCAGGTCTCCGGCGAGTACGCGATGATCATGGCGGCCGCGCAGAACGGCTGGCTGGACGAGGAACGCTCGATCCTCGAGAGCCTGGGCGCCTTCAAGCGCGCCGGGGCGGCCGGGATCATCACCTATTTCGCGCCTCGAGCGGCGCGGTTGTTAGGTTGATGAAATCTTCGCCATGGTTGTTCATCGACCTTGGCTGTAGGTGTGGCAAGGTGTAGCTCCGCGCGCCCCTAGCCACCGAGATTTCGATGACTCGCAAACCTTTCCTCACCGCCGGCGTTTGCCTCGCCGGCCTGGCCCTGGCCGCGCCCGCCGGGGCGCAGAAGGCGACCGGCCCCACCGCGCTCTACTGGATGGACGCCGAGACCAACGCCGGCCTGGGCGCAATGACGGGCGGCGGCCGCCCCGGCATGGGATCGATGATGGGCGCCATGATGAGCGGCGGCGGCGGGTTCAACCCGAACCAGGCCAACAAGAACCTGCTGCTCGAGCTCGGCTCGCAGCAGAAGCCCGCCGGCGGCGCGGCCGAAGCCGACCACCTGCCGCCCTCGACGCTCGGCGCCGGCCGCGCCCTGCCGCTGACCTACAAGGCCAATCCCAGCCCGACCGGCTCGACGCCCTTGGAGCGCCCCAAGGGCCGCATGCTGATCTACTGGGGCTGCGGCGAGCGCGCGGGCGCGGGCCAGCCGGCGGTGATCGACTTCGCCAAGCTCGGCCGCGGCGCGCCGATGCCGCAGATCGGCACGGTGAACATCGGCCGCGACCGCTCGCCCTCGGCCGGCGGCTGGGCGACCTACGGGAGCTGGCCGAACGAGCGCACTCGCAGCACCGTGCCGCCGACCGGCCGGTTGGCGGGCATGCACACCGTCTCCAGCAACTATGCGCCGGAGATCAGCTTCACGCTCACCGCCAACCAGGACTTCATGGCCCCGCTGCAGCTGAAGGCGGACGGCAAGACGGCCGCCGGCGGCACGCTCCTGACCTGGCGGCCGGTGCCGCGCGCGACCGGCTACGGCGCCGTGGTGATCGGCTCGCAGGGGCGCGGCGACACGGTGGTCGTCTGGTCGTCCAGCAAGAGCCAGCTCGCCGGCACGGCCCTGATGGACTACCTCAGCCCCGCCGAGGCGCGGCGCCTGATCGGCCAGGGCGTGGTGATGCCGCCGGAGACCACCTCCTGCGCGGTGCCGGCCGAGGTGACGCAGGCCGTCGGCGAAGGCGGCATGGTGCAGATGATCGCCTATGGCGACGAGGCCAACTTCTCCTACCCGCCCAAGCCCAGCAATCCGAAGCAGCCCTGGAAGCTCGAGTGGTCCGCCAAGGTCCGCTACAAGTCCACCGCCATGCAGATGCTCGGCGTGGACATGGCCGAGATGATGGGCGGCGGCGACGAGGGCTATGAGGACGAGGACCGTCCCCGCGGCCCGCAGCGCGGCCAGCAGCAACAGCAGCCCAACCGCGGGCGCGACATCATGCGCGGCCTCGGCGGCATCGGCGGGCTGATCCGGCCCTAGCCGGCGCCCTTCTCAAACCCCCGTGTCATCCCGGACGGCCTGCAAGGCCGATCCGGGACCCAGGGGACGCGGTGCGCCGGCCCCTGGGTCCCGGCTCTCCGCTGCGCTACGGCCGGGATGACACGGCAGTTTGTTCGCCGATCCGCCGCTCGATCATCAGCAGCTTCAGCGCGGCCACGATCTGCCGGGCCCGCCACTGGGTCAGGAAGTAGTAGAGCACGAAGGCGGTCAGCACCCCCACCCAGACCCAGAAGCCGATCACGCTCTGGCGCAGGATCCGCTCGCCGAAGTCCGGCAGGGCGTCCATCGCCGCCAGGAACAGAGTCAGGGGCACGCTGACGTAGAAGATCACCGCCATGCGCCACATGGCGTCGTTGCGCTGGGCATTGACCTCGGCGATCTCGGCCAGCGCCTCCAGCGCGGCCGGCGAGGCGTCCTTCAGCGCCGCCTCGGCGAGCGCGAGCATCGGCGTCCGCCGCAGGCCGGAGGCCAGGTCGACGCCGTAGAAGCCGAATGCGGTCTTGGTCCTGAACGACGCGCCCAGGGTGCGCCACGGGCCGAACACTCCGGCCAGCCTGCGCCAGAGCGCCCAGACCTCCTCGACCGTCACCGCCTCGCGCTGGATCGCCTGCACCCCCGCCTCCCCAGGATCATTCCCGTTCCAGCCGCGCCACGAGGCTGGAGGTGTCCCAGCGGCGGCCGCCCAGCGCCTGCACCTCGGCGTAGAAGCCGTCGACCATCGCCGTCATGTCGAGCCGCGCGCCGTTGGCCGCCGCCTCGTCCAGCACCAGGCCCAGGTCCTTGCGCATCCAGTCGACTGCGAAGCCGAAGTCGAACTTGCCCTCGGCCATCGTCGTCCAGCGGTTGTCCATCTGCCAGGACTGCGCCGCGCCCTTGGAGATTGCTGCGTAGACGTCGGCCGGGTCGAGCCCCGCCCGCCTGGCGAAGTGCAGGCCCTCGGCCAGCCCCTGGACGACCCCGGCGATGCAAATCTGGTTGACCATCTTCGCCAGCTGCCCCGCGCCGGCCTCGCCCATCCGGCGGATGGCCTTGGCGTAGGCGGCGATCACCGGCTCGGCCCTGGCGAAGGCGGCCTCGTGGCCGCCGCACATGATGGTCAGCTGGCCGTTCTCGGCGCCGGCCTGGCCGCCGGAGACCGGAGCGTCGACGAAGGCCCTGCCCTGCCCGGCCGCCAGCGCCGCCATCTCGCGCGCCACCTTGGCGGAGGTGGTGGTGTGGTCGACGACCACGCCGCCGGGCGCCATGGCCGCCAGCGCCTGCGGCGCAACGCCGCGCACGTCGTCGTCATTGCCGACGCAGAGCGCCACGAGCTCGGCGCCCTCGGCGGCTTCCGCGACCGTGGCGGCGGCGCGGCCGGCATAGGTCTCGGCCCAGCGCCGCGCCTTCTCCGGCGAGCGGTTGAAGACGGCCACCTCATGGCCCGCCTTGGCCAGGTGCCCGGCCATCGGGAAGCCCATCACTCCCAGGCCGACAAACGCCACTCGCATCCTCAACGCTCCTTCGCTCGCAACGCCATCTTAACGAGCCGCCGCCACCTTTGCCGGTGAATCAGTCTTAACCACGTTTCCCAAAGGCGCCGCATGGCCGTCAGCTCCGATCGGCCTATCCTCATCAAGAAGGTGAAGAAGGGCGGCCACGACGGCCACCACGGCGGCGCCTGGAAGGTGGCCTACGCCGATTTCGTGACCGCCATGATGGCCTTCTTCCTGCTCATGTGGCTGATCAACACCACAAGCCCCGAGCAGAAGCGCGGCATCGCCGACTACTTCGCCCCCGCCAGCGTCTCGGAGACCACCAGCGGCGCCGGCGGCATCCTGGGCGGCACGGCGCTGGGCGACGACGGGGCCAAGGCGTCGGGCTCGCGCGACATCGTGGAGAACATGGCCCCGCCCGCGCCGCCGGACGCCAAGGACGGCCAGTCGAGCGATATGGGCCAGCCGCAGACCCTGGAGAACGCCAGCGAAGAGGCCCTCCGCGAGGCCCTGCGCAGGAAGGAGGAAGCCGCCTTCGCCTCCGCCGCCCAGTCGCTGCGCCAGGCGATGCAGGAGATGCCGGAGCTGGCCGAGCTCTCCAAGCAGATCCTCATCGACCAGACGCCCGAGGGCCTGCGCATCCAGCTGATCGACCAGGAGGGCCGCTCGATGTTCCGTGAGGGCTCGGCCCAGCCGAACGACCGGGCGCGCGTGCTCCTGCGCGCGGTCTCCAAGGTGATCACCCAGCTGCCCAACCGCATCACCATCTCCGGCCACACCAGCGCCAGCAGCGCGGGCAGTTCAGAGAACGACTGGCCGTTGTCGGCCGCCCGCGCCAACATCTCGCGCCAGATCATCCAGGGCGCGGGCGTGGAGTCCGACCGCATCTACCAGGTGGCGGGCAAGGCCAACTCCGACCCCCTATATCCGGACGATCCGATGCTGGCCGGCAACCGGCGGATCGCCATCGTGTTGTTGCGAGAGGCGCCGGTCTTGCCGCCGGATTGACAAGATGCGGCCTTGCGGCGGCGCTTTCGGCGCCCCCTAATCGGGCCAAAGGGACTCATTGAGGTGCGATCCGCCAGGTGACGCAGCACTTTCCGACCCGGCAGCTCCGCTTCTTCCTCACCGCGCCGACGCCGTGTCCCTACCTGCCTGACCGCGAGGAGCGGAAGGTGTTCGCCCACCTGCCGCTGAACGACGGCCCGGTGGTCAACGACAGCCTGACCGGCGCGGGCTTTCGCCGCTCGCAGAACATCGCCTACCGCCCGGCCTGCGAGGCCTGCAGCGCCTGCGTCTCGGCCCGCGTGCCGGTGCGCGACTACGCCTATTCCCGCTCCGAGCGGCGCATCCTGAAGCGCAACGACGACCTGCAGCGCCATCTGGTGGAGGCCGAAGCGACGCTGGAGCAGTTCGAGCTGATGCGCCGCTACCTGACCGCCCGCCACGCCGGCGGCGGCATGGCCGACATGACCTGGCCGGACTACCAGGCGATGGTCGAGGACACGGCCGTGCGCACCCACATCATCGAGTACCGCAGGGCCTCCGCCGACGGCGGGCCCGGCGACCTGATCGCGTGCGCGCTGGTGGACCTGCTGAGCGACGGCCTGTCGCTGGTCTACAGCTTCTACGATCCGGAAGCCCGGCAGCGGAGCCTCGGCTCCTTCGTGATCCTCGACCACATCGTCCAGGCGCACCTGACCGGGCTGCCGTTCGTCTATCTGGGCTACTGGATCTCAGGCTCGGCGAAGATGGACTACAAGGCCCGCTTCACGCCCATCGAGCTCCTGCGCCCGCAGGGCTGGACCCGCTACGAGAACGGCGAGGCGGCGAACGCCTAGCTCTCCCTCCCCCTTGTGGGGAGGGTGGGCCGCGAAGCGGCTCGGGTGAGGGTCTTGCTGACTCGCCGCTGCAGCCGATCGGCCGTAGCCCCCACCCGTCTCGCCGCTGCGCGGCGATCCACCCTCCCCACAAGGGGGAGGGAGAGCTCAGCCCCACGGCCCTGCCGCCGCCGCCGCCGGCTCCACGATCGGCGCCTCGCGTCCGCCGGCGTACTTCTCCAGGGCCCCGATCCGCTTGGCGATCGGCGGGTGGGTGGCGAAGAGGCCGCCGATGCCGGCCTCCTTGTTCTCGATGAACATGCCCTGCACCTCCTCCGGCGCCTGGATGGCGCTGCGCCCCTCGATCTTGCGCAGGGCCGAGATCATCGCGTCGGGGTTCGTGGTCAG
>DASPLZ010000511.1:0-2586 GCA_035627295.1 Phenylobacterium sp.
CCGTCGGGAAGATGTCGGACAGGAAGAGCACCTCCTCGTCCGTCAGGTCTTCCTCGATCTTGATCGGCCCTACGTCCGCGAACGGAACGCGCGCGTACTCGGCCTGGCCGCCGGCGTAGCCGCCGGTGAGGTGCGAATAGCCGAAGAGCCCGCTCATGGCGTAGCCGTAGGCGGCCTCCGACAGGTCCTGCTTCTCGGCCGGGTTGGAATTGTCGCAGGCCGAGAACTGCTGCTTTTCGCAGAAGAAGCACTTGCCGCAGGCGATCACGAACGGGACCACCACCTTCTGGCCCTTCTGCAGGGTCGAGCCGGGGCCGGTCTCAACCACCTCGCCCATGAACTCGTGGCCCAGGATGTCGCCGGGCATCATCGAGGGGATGTAGCTGTCGTAGAGGTGCAGGTCCGAGCCGCAGATGGCGGTGGAGGTGATGCGGATGATCGCATCGCGCGGGTTGACGATCTGCGGATCGGGGACCGTCTCCATGCGGACGTCGTGCTTGCCGTGCCAGGTGAGGGCGCGCATTCGGGTTTCCTTTTGACTTCAGGCCCAGTCGCGGCCGGCGCCGGCGGGGGAACGGGAGGTGGAGACTTCGCCGGTTTCCATCAGCTGCTTGAATCTGCGGAGCTCGCGGCGCGCCTGCACCTTCGGCTCCTTCTGGAAGAGCTTGGCGATCAGCATGCCGAGGTCGCCGCCCGGCGGGTCGTAGACGATGGTGGCGGTGATCTGCGTGCCGCGCCCGCCCGGCGCGTCGCTGAACTCGATGCGGCCGGTGTTCTTCACGTCTGCCTCCTCCACCGCTTCCCAGGCGATCACCTCGCCGGGCCTGTCCTCGGTGAGGACGGAATCCCACTCGACGCTCTTGCCGGCGGGCGCCTTCAGCACCCAGTGCGAGCGCTGGCCGTCGCCGGGCGTGACGCTTTCGATGTTCTCCATGAAGCTCGGGAAGTTCCGGAAGTCGCGCCAGAAGGCGTAGACCTCCTCGCGCGGCGCATTGACCGTGATGGTGCGGCCGACGACGGCGGCGTCGGACCAATCCCGTTCCTCGGCGGCCTCCTTGGCGAGGTCGCGCTGATGGACGGTCGAGGTCAGCGGTGCGTCGGATTTCGACGCATCTTCAAGGTGTTCGGTCATGGGAGGGGTCGCTTTCGAGGCTTCCCATGCCTAACCGGCGAAGCAGGGGCTTGTTCCAGCCCGGGACTTATTCGACCGGCTTGGCCGGGTCCGGCGGCGCCTGCCGCTCGCGCATCAGGCGCATGACCTCCTGCTCGCTGGCGGCGACCATGGCCTCGGCGGCGACGGCGGCCTTGCGGCCGTCGCGGGCTTCCAGGGCCTCGACCAGGCGGGTCCAGAGGGTGACCGATTCCAGCCGGCGCGGCTCGCGGTCGAAGACGGCGAAGTGCAGGAAGGCGCGGCGGTTGAGGCGTTCGGTCTCCTCGATCAGGGTGGCGTTCCCGGCCGAGAGGTAGACGATGGAGATGAGCTCCGTGCGGGCCTGCAGGAAGGCGCCCAGCCGGGCCTCGCCGGCGGCGGCCTCGGCCATGGCGGCGAGGGACCTGCGGGCGTTCGCCAGGGCCTCGGCGGTGGCTCGCTTCGCCGCCAGGCGGCAGGCGTAGGCGAAGAGGACGGCGCGCAGTTCGTAGATCTCGTGGGTCTGCTCGGGCGTCAGGTCGGTGACGATCACGCCGCGGCGGGGGCGGAACTGCACCAGGCCCTCGCGGGCCAGGAGGTGGAAGGCCTCGCGCACTGGGCCGCGGCTGACGCCGAAGCGCTCGGCGATCTCGGGCTCCGGAAGGCGGGCGCCGGGGAGGAACTCGCCGCTCAGGATCGCCTGGGTCAGGCGGTTGGCGACCTGCTCGGGCAGGGACGCGTCGGCGATGCGGTCCGCAGCGGCGTCGGCTCTTGAGCGAGGCAGGTCCACCATTTGGCCGCCAGGATTATCGCGACTCGACCGGGGGTTCCATCGAGCCGCGTCAGCCCTGCCGGGCGTCGGCGAGGCCCTGCTCCAGATGCCGGCCGCAGAGGTAGAAGTGGACGGCCGCCCAGACGTGGGCCGCGGCGAAGATGATCAGGGCGTAGCGCAGGGACTCCTGGCCGAACCTCGGATTGAGAAGATCGCTGGCGACGCCGATCAGCATGGGGCCGAGGCCCAGGCCGAAGAGGTTGACGCAGAGCATCTTCACGGCCGCGGCGACCGAGCGCATGCGCAGGCGGGCGAGGCTCTGCACCAGCGCCAGCGAGGGGCCGAGGTAGAAGCCGCCGAGGAAGGCCGGCAGGGCGAAGAAAGCGAGCGCCACATAAGGCGAGGCCTGCAGGAAACCCACGATCTGCAGCGGCACGGCGATCAGCTGGCAGGCGCCGAGCATCCAGACGCCATAAGGGATGCGCCGGCTCTGCAGCCGATCGACCAGCCAGCCGCCGGTCACCGCGCCGAGGCCCCCCAGCACGCCGAAGACCCCGGCCAGCAGCAGGCCCGTCTGGGCCGGGGTCAGGCCGAAGGAGCGGATGAAGAAGGCCGGCTGCCACTGGGCCATGCCGTAGGAGATGGTCGCCGCCACCATCGAGGCGGCGATCAGGTGGCGCATGGC
>DASPLZ010000512.1:0-6531 GCA_035627295.1 Phenylobacterium sp.
TTTGTCTTCGCCGGCGCCACTCGCCCCGAGGACCTCGACACCCAGATGCAGGTCCTGGCCGCCTATGTCGCCGAGCCCGGCTGGCGCCCGGAGGCCTTCGCCCGCATCCAGACCTACGGCGCGACCATCCACCAGCAGTACGAGGCCACCGATTCCGGCGTCGTCGGCCGTGACCTCGGCGGCCTTCTGCGCAAGGGCGACCGTCGCTGGACCTTCCCCTCCCGCGAGGAGATCGCCGGCGCCAAGCTCGCCGACCTGCGCGCCGAGATCGACCCGGCTTTCACCGCCGGCCCGATCGAGGTGGTGATCGTCGGCGACATCACGGTCGAGAAGGCGACCGATGCGGTGGCCCGAACCTTCGGCGCCCTGCCGCCGCGCCCCGAGCCGCCGGCCTTGCCGGAAGCAGCCCGCCGCGTCGGCTTCCCGGACGGCGGCGGCCCGATCGTCGAACGCACCCACAAGGGTCGCGCCGACCAGGCCACCGCCTACGTCGCCTGGAAGACCGACGACTTCTTCTCAGACCCGCAGGAAGCCCGCGCCATCGGCGTGCTGAGCGAGATCATGCGCCTGCGGCTGCTCGAGGAGCTGCGCGAGGCCCAGGGCGTCACCTATTCGCCCTCGGTCGGCAACAGTCAGAGCCTGATCTGGAGCGACTGGGGCTATATCTCCGCCAGCGTCCGCGCCCCGCCGGACAAGCTCGACGGCTTCTTCGCCGACGTCTTCAAGATGGCCGCCTCGCTGCGCGACAAGCCGGTGGACGCCGATGAGCTGCAGCGCGCCAAGGCGCCCCGCCTGGAGCGCCTGATCAAGGCGCGCGAGACCAACGAGTACTGGCTCTCGCAGCTCTCCGGCGCCCAGGGCGACCCCCGCCGCCTCGACGCCATCCGCTCCGTCGTGCCGTCCACCGAGCGCGTCACCGCCGCCGAGGTCCAGGCCGTGGCGAGGAAGTACCTCAACGACGCCAACGCCTGGCGCTTCGTGGTCAAGGCGGAGGGCAAGTAGCGGCGAGGCCTTGCGTGGTTCGAGACACGGCGCTGCGCGCCGCCCTCACCATGACGAGGCTTCGTCATCCTGAGGAGCGGCGAAGCCGCATCTCGAAGGACGCACCGCCGCTCAGCCCAAACGAAAAGGGCCGCGCGATCGCCGCGCGGCCCCCTCGCCCGCCCTTGGTTCAGGAATTTAGTAGACCGTGCCGCCGACGCCGCCGTCGAGGCTCATGCCCATCGAAGCCGAGGAGGTTTCGCTCTCCTCGCGATAGGCGGTGTAGGTCTCGGTCCAGTAGAGCGTCAGCACCTTGATGCCGGCGCCGAAGCGGCGGAGCAGGCTGCGCTCGTTGCAGTCGCGGGCCGGCTTCTGCGGGCGGCATTCCAGCTGGCCGCCAAGGCCTTCGCGGCCATCTTGTCCACGGCCACGGCGACCGCCGGCATAATAGAGCGCCTCACCCTTGCGGCAGTCGAACGTCTTGCCGCCCTCGAAGGAGACTTTGCCCAGCCATTCCGACCATGTGTACTGCAGCCGCGTGCCCGCCAGGCAGCGGTAGAGTTCGCCGTCATAGCCGGCCTCGACGTCCTGGTGCTTGAACACCTGCGAAGCCGGATGCGGCACGAACTTGTCGTCGATGCAGACGGCGCGGATCACCACCTTCTTGAACATGGAGCGCTTGGCCTCATAGGCCATGCGGCGCTTGCCCTCGACGTTCAGGCCGCCGATCGCGCCGGTGGCCACCGGCGGGGAGTAGCCGCCCGCCCAGCCGCCGCCGCCCACGAACACCGCGCCGCTCGAGCGCGCCCCGGCGATGGAGCCGGCCGCGGCCACGGCCGAGGCGTTGGCGTTGACCACCACGCTCTGGGCCACATGCACATTGACCCCCGGCACGTTCACCTTGTGGCCGGGCGTGCAGCACGGCGGATTCTTCGGCGGCGGGGGCGGCGGGGGCTTGTGGCAGCAGGTCGGCGGCTTGGGCGCGCAGCACGGCTCTCCCGCCAGGGCCGAGCCCGCCATCATCAGCATTCCCGCGCCGGCGATCATGCCGAGCATCGTCGAAAGTCGCGCCATGGAACGGGCCCTCCTTAGGTCCGCCAACAAGCAAGAAGCACGCCGGACCGCTCCAAAAGCCCGATGCGCCCCCGCGTGTGCCGGAATGGCACGCCGCGAATGTGGTCCCACGCTTTCCTGCAAGCCCCGTGCGGCCGCTTAGGGCCGTGCTTTCGCTTGGAGAACCGCATGTCTCGGTTC
This sequence comes from Phenylobacterium sp., assembly GCA_035627295.1. GTDB lineage: Bacteria > Pseudomonadota > Alphaproteobacteria > Caulobacterales > Caulobacteraceae > Phenylobacterium. The sequence continues at coordinate 2,236 of DASPLZ010000512.1, forward strand.
CATCCAAACACAGACCTGTTGATAGACTATTGGCGCGGCAAGGCCGGCCCCGAGGCCCTGCCGGCGCGCGCCGACATCGGGCCGGGCGACTTCTTGGGACTGCTGGCCCAGGTGCTGATGATCGGTCGCGAGGCCCGCGGCCACTACCCGGTCCGGCTGGCCGGCGGTTTCATCGACGACCTGCATGGCGAGCCGGTGAAAGGCCGCAACTTCTCACTGCTCTGGGCGATGGAGGATCGCACCCGGCTGCAGACAGCCCTGGAGCTGTCCCGCCGCAACCCGCAGCCGATCGTCGCCGTCGCCGAGGCGCGGGGCGGCGCCGGCGGCATCGCGCTGGTCGAGATGCTGTTCGCCCCGATCGCCGGCCCCGGGGGCGTCGCCGACCGCTGGCTGACGCTCTACCAGCCCCTGACCCCCATCGCCCGGCTGGAAGGTCAGCCCACCCTGCCGCTGGGTCTGCGCGCCCTGCAGACCGCCGACGGGGCCGAGGGGCCCAGCGCGCACCTGCGCCTGGCGGCGGTGGGCGGACGGCGCGTCGGCTGATCTATCCCCGCCGGGCCGGCGGCCGCTACCTTAGGCGTCGACCTTCGGCGCGCTGGCCTTGTCGAGCGTGGCGAGGTCGTCCGCCGAAAGCTTCAGCCGCGCCGCGCCCAGGATATCGTTCAACTGCTCGACGCTGGTCGCCGAGGCGATGGGGGCGGTCAGGCCCGGCTGGGCCATGATCCACGCCAGCGCCACCTGCGCCTGGGTCGCGCCATGCCCGGCGCTGACCTCGTCCAGCGCCTTCAGGATCGCCTGGCCGCGCGGATCGTCGAGATAGCGGCCCATCCGCCCGCCCCGCGGGCTCTTGCCGAAATCGTCGGCCGAGCGGTACTTGCCGGTCAGGAAGCCGCTGGCGAGGCTGGAGAACGGGATCACCCCCACCTGCCGCTCGATGCAGACCTGCTGCAGCTCCTTCTCGAAGCCGGCGCGGTCGAAGAGATTGTAGAGCGGCTGCAGGCTCTCATAGCGGGCCAGACCCTTCTGCTCGGAGAGATCGAGCGCCGCATTGAGCCGCCCCGCGTCGAAATTCGACGCCCCGATCACCCGCACCTTGCCGGCCTTCACCAGCTTCTCGAAGGCTTCCGCGGTCTCCTCCAGCGGCGTATCCGCATCGTCCCGGTGCGACTGGTAGAGGTCGATCACGTCGGTCTGCAGCCGCTGCAGCGAGGCCTCGACCGCCTCGACCATGTACTTGGCCGAGAGCCCTTTCTTGCCCTCGCCCATCTCCATGCCGAGCTTGGTGGCCAGCACCACCTTATCGCGCTTGCCGGAGGCCTTGAACCAGGCGCCCAGCACCTTCTCCGAAGCGCCCCCGCCGGCCGGGGCCCAGCGCGAATAGACGTCCGCCGTATCGATGGCGTCGAAGCCTGCGTCCACGAAGGCGTCGAGGATGCGAAACGAGGTCGCCTCGTCCGCCGTCCAGCCGAACACGTTCCCGCCCAGCATCAGGGGCGCAATCCTGAGCTCCGACCTGCCGACCTGCCGCTTATCCATGACGTCCTCCAATCGCCTTATCGTATGGCGATGGACTTAGGCCGTCAGGGGCGCGGGCGGAAGGTGCTAAGCGGCCTTCGCGCCTTGCGGATCGTAGACCGGCGCATCCTCGGCGGGGAGCGCGGCTCGGCCACGGATCATGTCGGCCGCCTTCTCGGCGATCATCATGGTGGGGGCGTTGGTGTTGCCGCCGACCAGCGTCGGCATCACCGAGGCGTCGACCACGCGCAGGCCCGCGATCCCCTGCACCCGCAGCTGATCGTCCACCACCGCCAGCGAGTCGCCGGCCGCGCCCATGCGACAGGTGCCGACCGGGTGATAGATGGTCTCCGCCGTCCGGCGCACCCAGGCGTCGATCTCCTCGTCTGTCTGGACCGCCTCGCCCGGCGTGAACTCGGCGCCGCGATAGGGCTTCAGCGCCGCCTGCGCGGCGACCTCGCGCATCATCTTGACGCCCTCGCGGATCGCCCGGCGGTCCTCCTCGGTGGCGAGGTAATTGGCGAAGATGGTGGGGTCGGCGTTCGGATCGGCGGACGAAAGACCCACCCGCCCACGGCTCTCCGGCCGCAGCTGGCAGATGTGGAAGGTGAAGCCGTCCTTGCCGACGGAGGTCTTGCCGTGATCCTGCATGATCGCCAGCACGCAGTGGATCTGCAGGTCGGGCCTATCGAGATCCGGCCGCGAGCGCAGGAAAGCGCCCGATTCCAGCATCTGCTGGCCGCCCAGGCCCGAACCGAACAGCAGGTACTGCAGGCCGATGATGCCCATCTTTCCGCCCTTGGTCAGGGAATAGGCGGTGATCGGCAGCGGGCACTCCCAGGACATGGTCACGTCCAGGTGGTCCTGCAGGTTCTGGCCGACGCCCTTCAGCTCATGCTTCACGGCGATCCCGTGGCGGCCGAGTTCCTCTGGATCGCCCACGCCCGACAGCATCAGCACCTGCGGCGACTGCACCGCCCCGGCGCAGAGCAGCACCTCGGCGTCGGCGTAGACGGTCTTCGGCGCGCCGCCGTCGATGCTGATCTCCACGCCCACGGCCTTGCCGTTCTCGATGACGATGCGTTGGGTCCGCGCCCCGGTCTGGACCGTCAGGTTCGGCCGGTTCAGCACCGGATGCAGATAGGCCGCCGCCGAGCTCCAGCGCCGCCCCTTCTTGATCGTCAGCTGGTACGGCCCCCAGCCCTCCTGCTGGAAGCCGTTGAAGTCCTGCGTCACCGGATGGCCGGCCTGCGCCCCCGCCTCGATCGCCGCGCCATAGATCTTGTGCTTCGACGAGGCCTTCGAGACATGCAGCGGCCCATCGCCCCCGTGCCAGGCGTCCGCCCCGCCCTCGAAGCCTTCGGAGCGTTTGAAGTAGGGCAGCACCTCCGAATACGACCAGCCCGCCAGCCCCATCTGCCGCCACTGGTCATAGTCCCGCGCATGGCCGCGGATGTAGATCATGCCGTTGATCGACGAGGAGCCGCCCAGCCCCTTGCCCCGCGGCCACCAGAGCTTGCGGTTGTCGAGGTGCGGCTCCGGCTCGGTCCAGAAGCCCCAGTTGTACGGCCCCTTGGCCTTAATGAGCCCCCCGACCCCGGCCGGCATGCGCACCATCAGGGCGTTGTCCTTGCCGCCGGCCTCCAGCAGCAGAACCTTGGTCCCCGCATCCTCCGTCAGCCGGTTGGCCAGCACGCAGCCGGCCGAACCGGCGCCGATGATGATGTAGTCGTAGCGGTCCATGCCCTAGCGGCCCTTCCAGTTCGGCGCCCGCTTCTGCGCGAACGCCAGCGGCCCTTCAACGAAATCTTCCGAGCGCAACAGGGCGGCGATGGCCGGGTAGCGCATCTGCCCCCCGAGCGCCTCCTCCAGGCCCACATCCAACCCCTTCAGCACCGCCTCCTTCGAGGCGCGAATCGACATCGGCCCGCACTCTGCGATCATCCCCGCCCAGCGCCGCGCCGCCGCCATCAGCTCGCCGGGTGGAACCACCTCGTTGACGAAGCCCAGCTCCAGCCCCTCGGCCGCCGAGACCCGCCGCGCCGTCAGGATCATCCCCATCGCCCGCTTCAGCCCGATGGCCCGCGGCAGCCGGTGCAGCCCGCCGGCCAGGGCCGCCAGCCCGACCTTCGGCTCCGGCAGGGCGAAAGTCGCGCTCTCGGAGGCGATGATCAGATCGCAGGCCAGCGCGATCTCGAACCCGCCGCCCATGGCCACGCCGTTGACCGCCGCGATCACCGGCTTGGTCAGGTCGAACCGCGCCGTCAGCCCGGCGAAGCCGGACGGCGGCTGGCCCATCTTGCCGCCCATCGCCTGGTGCTTCAGGTCGTTGCCTGCCGAGAACGCCCGCTCGCCGGCGCCGGTGACGATCGCCACCCACTGCTCCGGGTCGGCCGCGAAGGCGTCGAACGCCTCGGCAAGCTCCTCGTGCGCCGGCAGGTGCAGGGCGTTCATCACGTCCGGCCGGTTGAGGATCACCGTGGTGATCGGCCCCTCGCGCTCGACCTTGATGAATTCGTAGGCCATCGCCGCCTCCCCTTTGTTCGGACGCAGCAGGCGCGCTTGCCGTTGCGGCGGTCAAGCCGCCTGGGCCTCGCGGATGATGCGATAGCTCGGGATGTCCTCGGGGCTCGGCGATACCCAGGCGCGCCACTGGGCGGCCAGCAGGTCGCCCAGGCCGAGCCGGTCGTCCGGCCCGTCCACCATGTGGGTCAGCCGCAGCACCTTGCGGCGCGCCTTGATGTCATGGGTCGCCACCCGCTGGCCCCAGAGGCTGATGGC
>DASPLZ010000513.1:0-3148 GCA_035627295.1 Phenylobacterium sp.
CGCCGCCTCGCCCGCCGCCGGTCGAGATGATGCGCCTCGACCAGCTGCCCGGCTGGAGCGAGGAGGACCACCGCGCCGCCTTCGACGCCTTCGTGCAGGGCTGCGGCGTCGACCGCTCGGCGGATATGGCGCAGGCCTGCGACCTCGCCCGTCGCCTCGGCCAGCCCTCCGACGAGACCGCCCGGGTCTTCCTGGAATCCCGCTTCCGCGCCCAGAGGGTCGGCGGGGAGGGCCTGCTGACCGCCTATTTTTCACCCGAGTACCAGGCGCGGTTCTCCCGCAACGCGGAGTTCTCCGCACCCGTGCGCCCCCGTCCAGCGGACCTGGAGATGGTCGACCCGGCGCTGATCGGGGCCCCGGGCGGTGCGAAGGTCGCGGCCGTCCGCACCGCGGGCGGATACGAGCCCTATCCCGATCGCGCCGAGATCGAGGCGCGGGAGGAGCTCCAGCCGCTCGCCTGGATGCGGCCGGAAGACCTGTTCTTCCTGCAGATTCAGGGGTCGGGAACGCTGGTGCTGCCCGATGGTCGCCGCCTGCGCGCCGTGGTCTCCGCCACCAACGGCCGCACCTTCCTGGGCATCGCCCGGCCGATGCGGGAAGAGGGCCTCCTGGCCGACAGCAACACCTCGGGCGAGGCCATCCGCCGCTGGCTCGCCGAACACCGCGGGCCGGAGGCGGACCGGATCATGCGGCTGAACCCGCGCTACGTCTTCTTCCGCATGCAGGACGACGACGGGCGTGAGCCCGCCGGCGCGGCCAATGTCCCGCTTCCGGCCGGCCGCGGCGTCGCGGTGGACCCGGCCTGGCACCGCTACGGCGGCGCCTTCTGGATCGACGCGGACGCGCCGGCGCTTTCCGGCGCCTTCCCGCGCTATCGCCGCTTCGTCATGGCGCTGGACACCGGCGGGGCGATCAAGGGCCAGGTGCGGGCCGACCTCTATATCGGTCGCGGCGAGGCCGCCGGGATCGAAGCCGGCCGGGTGCGCCACAACCTGCGCATGTGGCGCCTGGTCCCGGTCAGCCCCGGCCGATGAGCCGCAAGGTTTCGCCCGAGGAGCGGCGGCTCTGGGGCCATATCGCCGCCACCGTCCGCCCGCTGGCACACGAGCCGGGGCCGGGCCTCGCCCTGCCGCCGCCGAAACCCGATGCGGCCCTCGCCAAGCCGGCCGCCCCGAAAGGTCCGCTGGAGAGCATCGAGCCCGGCCGCAAGCGGCGGATCACGCGAGATCCGACGGCGCTGGAGGCGCGCCTCGACCTGCACGGCCTCGACCAGGCCAGGGCCCGCGCCGAGCTCGCCGACTTCGTCAACCGCAAGTGGGCTGAGGGGGAGCGCTCGGTGCTGGTGATCACCGGCAAGGGGGTGATGGGCGACGGCGTCCTGCGCCGGCGCGCGCCGGAGTGGTTGGGCGAGCCGGGCCTGCGCGAGGTGGTCGCCGGCGTCTCCGAGGCGCACCAGAAGCACGGCGGCGACGGCGCGCTATATGTGGCCCTGAAGCGTCGGCCGAAGGGCTGAAGCCTTCCCTCCCCCCTTGTGGGGAGGGTGGATCGGCGCGGCACGCGCCGAGACGGGTGGGGGCTACGGCTGATCGGCAGCGCGGCGGCGAGTCAGCAAGACCCCCACCCGAGCCGCTTCGCGGCCCACCCTCCCCACGAGGGGGAGGGAGAGGATCAGCGCGAAGCCTTCTCCTCCAGCCCGGAGCGCCCTTCGCGCTTCGCCAGCGCCGCGGCCACCTCGTCCAGGGTCACGCCGCTCGCCGCCAGCAGCACCAGCCAGTGGTAGATGAGATCCGCGCTCTCGGCGGCCAGGGCGGCCTTGTCGTCCTGCAGGGCGGCGATGATGGTCTCCACCGCCTCCTCGCCGAGCTTCTTGCCGGCGCGGGCGCGGTCGGCGAGCAGCTGGGCGGTATAGGAGGTCGAGGGGTCGGCGCCCCGGCGCTCTGCGATGGTCGCCACCAGCCGCCCGATCACGTTGGAAAACTCGCTCATACCACAGGCTCCGTCAGCCGCACCGGCAGGCCGGCCGCCGCCATCGCCCGCTTGGCCTCGGCGATGCTGATCTCGCCGAAGTGGAAGATCGAGGCGGCCAGCACCGCGTCGGCCCCGCCGTCGCGCACGCCCTCGACCAGGTGCCGCGTCGTTCCCGCCCCGCCAGAGGCGATCACCGGCACGGTCACGGCGCTGGAGACGGCCTTCAGAAGGTCGATATCGTAGCCGGTCTTGGCGCCGTCGCGGTCCATGGAGGTCAGCAGGATTTCGCCCGCGCCACGTTCGACCGCTTCCTGGGCGTATTCCACCACGTCGATGCCGGTGGCGGTGCGCCCGCCGTAGGTGAAGACCTGCCAGCCGTCGTTGCGGCCGCCGCCGGAGCGGGCCGGGCCGTGCTTGGCGTCGATGGCCACCACGGTCGCCTGGCTGCCGAAGGCGTCGGCGCAGGCGCTGATCAGGTCGCGGTTCTCCACCGCGGCGGTGTTGACGCTGATCTTGTCGGCCCCGGCGCGCAGCAGGCGGCGAGCGTCCTCGACCTGGCGGATGCCGCCGCCGACGCCCAGCGGCATGAAGCAGACGTCGGCCGTGCGGGCGATCACGTCGAGGATCGCGCCGCGGCCCTCGTGGCTGGCGGTGATGTCAAGGAACATCAGCTCGTCGGCGCCGGCCGCGTCATAGGCTCTGGCCTGTTCCACCGGGTCGCCGGCGTCACGCAGGCTGACGAACTGCACGCCCTTCACCACGCGCCCGTCCTTCACGTCGAGGCAGGGGATGACGCGGTGCTTCAGCATTTTCCCCACCGCTCATTCCCGCGAAAGCGGGAACCCAGGCTTTTTATCGAAGGGCGCAGGGCCAGCTGGACAGGACTGGGTCCCCGCTTTCGCGGGGATGAGCGGAAGTTTTGAGACACAGCCATCTTAAGCCGCCGCCGCCAGCGCTTCGTCTGGCTTGATGCCGCCGGTGTAGAGGGCGCGGCCCAGGACCGCGCCGGCGATCGGCGTGCCGGCCCGCGCGCGCACCGCCTCGATGTCGCGCACGGAGGCCAGGCCCCCGGCGGCGATCACCGGGATCGAGACGGCGTCGGCGATGGCGCCGAACACCTCGACGTTGAAGCCGGTCAAGGCGCCGTCGCGGTCGATATCGGTGACGATCAGGGCGGCGA
>DASPLZ010000514.1:0-2273 GCA_035627295.1 Phenylobacterium sp.
GCCGCGCCGCATCGAGCGCCTGGAGGTGGTCGCCGCGACGGGCGCAGGGGCCATCGTCACCCGCGCCGGCGAGGGCTTCGCCGCCGAGGCCGTGGCCGCCAAGCTGGCGGTGCGCGACCGGGTGGTGCGCGGCGAGATGGACGCCGAGAGCTTCTATTCCTCGGCCGTGGCGGCCGGCGTCACCGACAACCTGATCCCCGCCTTCGCCCAGGCCTTCACCTTCGACTTCGACTTCCAGCGCGAGATCAAGCCGGGGGACATCTTCGAGGCGGTGTTCCGCGAGCGGGTGAACGCCGAGGGCCGCCCCGTCGGCGTGCCGGAACTCTTGTTCGCGGGCCTGACCACCGAGGCCAAGTCCGCCGCCCTCTACCGCTTCACGCCGCAGGGCGAGGAGCCGGGCTGGTTCGACGGCAACGGCCGCAGCATCGTGCGGGCCTTCATGCGAACGCCCGTGGACGGGGCGCGGGTCTCCTCCAACTTCGGCTACCGGACCCATCCGATCCTCGGCTACCAGAAGCTGCACCGGGGGGTGGACTTCGCCGCGCCCACCGGCACGCCGATCTTCGCGGCCGGCGACGGGCTGGTGGAGTTCGCCGCCATGAAGGGCGCCAACGGCAACTTCGTCGCCCTGCGCCACGACAACGGCTGGCGCACCCTCTACCTGCACATGAACGCCTTCGGCCCCGGGGTGGTGGCGGGCGCACGGCTGCGCCAGGGCCAGCAGGTGGGCGAGGTCGGCACCACTGGCCGCTCCACGGGTCCGCACCTGCACTACGAAGTGCATATCGACGGCCAGCCGGTGGACCCGATGACCGTGCAGGTCGGCGAGGGCCGCACCCTCACCGGGCCGAAGCTGGAGGCCTTCCGGAAGGTGCGCGACCAGATCGACCAGGTGCGGCAGGCCGCCCGCTGAGGCGCGGGGAGACGAGCGCGCCGGCGATGAGCGCGGCCAGCACCAGGCTGGTCGCCAGGCTGCCGTTCAGGCCGTTCGTCCCCCCGCTCCACAGGGCCGCGCCCGCGATGTCGAGGTCGGCCATCGCGCCCAGCGGGCCGACGCCCGGATTGGGCTCCAGCCCCAGGCCCGCCGCCTCGGTCCAGTTCCAGCCGAAATGCGCCCCCACCGGCGCCCAGAGCCCGCCGCTGCGCAGCGCCAGGAGCCCGAAGAGCAGGCCGCCGAGCAGCAGGTTCACGGCCGCGACCGGCGTCAGTTCTGCGCCGATGGCGTGCAGGGCGGCGAACAGCACCGCCGTGACCGCCCCGCCCAGCCAGGGGCCCCAGCGGGCGCAGAGCAGCGGCTGCAGCCAGCCGCGGAAGCAGACTTCCTCCGCCGTCGCCTGAAAGCCGATGACCACGACGCCCGCGGTGGCGGCGATCAGCGGCGCAGCCGGCTCCTGGCCCTGCCGCACCAGGCCCAGGACCGCGACGATCGCCACCACCACCGCAAGGCCGCCCGCCCCCAGCGCCAGCCCGACAATGAGGCCGACGAGCGGCCGCGACCCGGCGAGCCAGATCCGCCGCCCTTCCAGCGCGGCGAGCGCGAACGGCAGGACCAGCAGGGGCAGGAAGACGCAGCCGTAGAACAGGGCCGCCGAGGCCGCCTGGAACCAGCCGTCGGCCAGCCTCGCCAGGCCCGGCCCGGCCAGCTCGCCCGCGACGCGGGCCGCCGCCGGCCCCAGGAGGAGGGCGGCGGAGACCAGCACCGCCGCCAGGATCAGCGCCAGCCAGGCCGGCGCGGGCCGGCGCGCCTCGTCGACGCTGCGGACCCAGGGGTTCTTGAAGTCAGCGCCCAGCATCGGCGCCGCCGGTCAGAGGCCGCCCCAACCGTAGGGGTCGTAGTCGCAGATCACATCGACCCGTGTCGGTCCGGCCGGGCTGGCGCTGGCGTCTCCGTAGGGGTCGGCCTCCGCGCCCGCCGCGCCGGGAATCGCCAGGTCGTCGTTGATGATCACCCCTCGGCCGATCACCGCCGCGATGCCGGGCATGGCGACCAGCACCTCGAAGCCCTCGGTCTGCTCGGTGACGGAGTCGCCGATCACCGCCACGGTGATACGGGCCGTCGCCGCGCCGGCCGCGAAGCTGAAGGCGCCGCTGGTCGCGGCGAAGTCGGCGCCGCTGGCCGAGGCGCCCGCGCTGGGGGCGCCGAGGCTCCAGGTCCCGTCGGCCGCCTCGCTGAGGTCGCCGAAGCGCCGGACGGTGAAGGTGAAGGCCGTCTGCTGGCCGTCGCCCCCTTCGGTATGGACCTGAGCCTGGGGCGCCAGCAGCGGCGGAACCAC
>DASPLZ010000515.1:0-4024 GCA_035627295.1 Phenylobacterium sp.
CTGAACTCATCGACCGGGAGAGGGCCCTCGCCCGCACCCACGGCATTCTCGACGCCGTTCGCGACCTCGCCGCCCCAACTGGAACGGTTCTAATCCTCTGCGGCGGAAACCACGCGCCGCATCTGGCGGCGGCGTTGCCGCGATGCCGGATCATCCGCGGTGAACACTTCTACTAGCGGACGGCCTTAAGCTAGGTCGCGCCGCCGAAAACCTAGAGCATCCCCGCGAACACCCGGTCCGGCGGCCGGTGGCCGTCCATCCAGGTCTTGATGTTGACGATCACCTTCTCGCCCATGTCGATGCGGCCCTCGAGGGTCGCCGAGCTCATGTGCGGCAGCAGCACCGCATTGGGCAGGTTCAGGAGCTTCGGATTGATCGCCGGCTCGAACTCGTAGACGTCGAGGCCCGCGCCGGCGATGGCGCCTTCGCCAAGCAGGTCCGCCAGGGCCTGCTCGTCGACGATCTCGCCGCGGGCGGTGTTGATCAGGATGGCGTGCGGCTGCATCAGCTTCAGCCGCCGGGCCGAGAGCAGGTGATAGGTCGCCGGCGTGTGCGGGCAGTTCACCGAGACGATGTCCACCCGCGCCAGCATCTGGTCGAGGCTTTCCCAGTAGGTCGCCGAAAGCTCGTCGGCGATCCGCGGGCTCACGGGCTTGCGGTTATGGTAGTGCACCTGCAGGCCGAAGGCGCGCGCCCGCTTGGCGAGCGCCTGGCCGATGCGGCCCATGCCGACGATGCCCAGCCGCTTTCCGAAGATCCGCCGCCCCAGCATGTTCATCGGCGCCCAGCCGCGGAAGTCGCCGGCCTGGACGAGGTTCGCCCCCTCCACCACCCGGCGCGCGACCGAGAGGATCAGGGTCATGCAGAGGTCGGCGGTGTCCTCCGTCAGCACGCCCGGGGTGTTCGTCACCACGATCCCGCGCGCATTGGCGGCGGCCACGTCGATGTGATCCACCCCGGCGCCGAAGTTGGCGATCAGCTTCAGCTGGTCGCCGGCCGCCGCGATCAGCTCGGCGTCGATCCTGTCGGTGATGGTCGGCGCCAGCACGTCGGCCCGTTGCACCGCGGCGATCAGCGCCTCGCGGTTCATCGCTGCGTCATCAATGTTGAGCTCAGTATCGAAGAGCTCGCGCATCCGCGTCTCCACCGGGTCGGGGAGCTTGCGGGTGACGATGACTTTCGGCTTTCGGGCGGCCATGCGACTTTGCGTTACGGGATGAGGGGCTTGAGCGTTTCGGCGAAGCTCTATCAAAGGGGCGTCATGCGGCCAAGGCGAGGCGCGAGGTGGGCGGCGATCGGCGGGGCGTTGGCGCTCTGCGCCTGCGATGCGGGCGCCCCCGCCCAGGCGGAGGACGGCCGGGTCGGCCCCTCCGGCTATCCGGTGCCGCGCTACGTCTCCCTGAAGTTCGACAAGGTGAACGCCAGGGCCGGGCCAAGCGACAGCCACCGGCTGCTCTGGGTCTACCGGTCCAAGGGCCTGCCGGTGCAGGTGGTGGCCGAGACCACCGAGTGGCGGCGCATCTGCGACCCCGACGGCTCCATCGCCTGGGTCCACCGGCGCACCACCGACGGGCGGCGCACCCTGCTGCGCCAGCAGGCGACCCCCGTCGCCCTCCACTCCGACCCCAATTCCAGCTCCGCGGTCACCGCCCGCATGGCCGGCCGCTCCGTCGCCCAGCTGGTCCGCTGCGAGGGCGGCTGGTGCAAGGTCAGGGCCTCCGGCCGCTCCGGCTGGGCGCCCACCCGCGAGTTCTGGGGAACCTCCGAGCGCGTGCAATGCCGTTGAGGTTGCGGCGCGGGGCGTGCTAGGCGCGAAGGACCTTTCGGCGGCCAGGCCGCGTTGAAGACAGCGATATGAGCCCGCACGACCAGGACAAGTTCGGCTACGAGGAACTCCTCGCCTGCGCCCGCGGCGAGATGTTCGGCCCCGGCAACGCCCAGCTGCCGGCCCCGCCGATGCTGCTGTTCGACCGCATCACCAGGATCACCCAGGAAGGCGGCCCGCACGACAAGGGAATCATCGAGGCGGAGTTCGACATCCACCCCGGCCTCTGGTTCTTCGACTGCCACTTCCTCGGCGACCCGGTCATGCCCGGCAGCCTCGGCCTCGACGCCCTCTGGCAGCTGGTCGGCTTCTATCTCGGCTGGATCGGCGGCAAGGGCCGCGGCCGCGCGCTCGGCTGCGGCGAGGTGAAGTTCGCCGGCGAGGTCACCCCCGACATCAGGAAGGTCACCTACAAGATCGACATGAAGCGGGTGATCAACCGCCGCCTCGTCATGGGCATCGGCGACGGGGTGCTCGAAGCCGACGGCAAGCCTATCTATACCGCCAGCGACCTTCGGGTCGGCCTCTACCAGCGCGACTAGGGAGCCCCCAAGCCATGCGTCGGGTCGCCGTCACCGGGATCGGCATCGTCTCCTCCATCGGCGCCAACGCCGAGGAGGTCACGCAATCGCTCAGGAACGCCACGAGCGGCGTCGTCTTTGCGCCGGAATACGCCGAGCTCGGCTTCCGCTGCCAGGTGCATGCGCCGCCGAAGATCGACGACTGGCAGGCCCTGGTCGACCGACGGGCCGCCCGGTTCCTGGCGCCCTACACCGCCTTCGCCCACATCGCGATGGAGCAGGCCATCGCCGACTCCGGCCTCACCGAAGCCGAGATCAGCAATGAGAAGACCGGCCTATTGATCGGCTCCGGCGGCCCCTCCACCCGCGCCATCATCGAGGCGGCGGAAACCACCAGGGAGAAGGGCCCCAAGCGCGTCGGCCCCTTCGCGGTGCCCAAGGCGATGAGCTCGGGCCCCTCGGCGGCGCTGGCCACCTGGTTCAAGATCAAGGGCCTGAACTATTCGATCTCCTCGGCCTGCGCGACCAGCACCCACTGCATCGGCGCGGCCTACGAGCAGATCGTCATGGGCAAGCAGGACGTGATGTTCGCCGGCGGGACCGAGGAGCTCGACTGGTCGATGTCGGCCCTCTTCGACGCCATGGGCGCCATGTCCACCCACTTCAATGAGACGCCCCCCGTGGCCAGCCGCGCCTATGACGTAGCCCGCGACGGCTTCGTGATCGCCGGTGGCTCGGGCGTGGTGGTGCTGGAGGAGCTGGAGCGGGCCAAGGCGCGCGGCGCCACCATCTACGCCGAGATCCTGGGCTACGCCGCCAATTCCGACGGCTTCGACATGGTCGCCCCGAGCGGCGAGGGCGCCCAGCGCTGCATGCGCCTGGCCATGGGCGGCTCAGGGAGGCGGATCGACTACCTGAACCCGCACGGCACCTCGACCCCGGTGGGCGACAGCAAGGAGATGGAGGCGGTGCGCGCCGTCTTCGGCGAGGCCATGCCGGCGATCAGCTCCACCAAGTCCCTGACCGGCCACAGCCTGGGCGCGGCCGGCGCCCAGGAGGCGATCTACACCCTCCTGATGATGCACCACGGCTTCCTGGCCGAAAGCGCGCACATCGAAAATCTCGACCCCGAGTTCGAGGGCATGCCGATCCTGCGTAAGCGGGAGGACCGCCAGATCGAGACGGCGATGTCCAACAGCTTCGGCTTCGGCGGGACGAATGGGTGTCTGGTGATGGGGCGGGTTTAGGCAGGGCTAGGCGGTCCTTCGGATCGCCGCTCCTGCGCGGGGAGAGGCGAACCCTGAACAGCCCCGTTTTCGACATTCCCGCCCCGGCGCCCTAAAAGGCGGCATGGCCAGAGTGATCACCAACTGCCCGAAGACCGGCGCGCCGGTCCCGACGGGCCACGTCATGAACGAGAACCAGTTCGAGGCGACGACCGCCCGCCTCGCCTTCCGCTGCTCCGACTGCGGCGAGGTGCACCACTTCCAGAAGGGCGAGGCGTGGCTGAAGGAGATGCGCGGCGCCCTGCGCTGAGGCCCTTCGCCCAGGTGTCCGAAATTTAACGCGACGGGGCGGCGGCCGCGTCGGATGAACGGCCAAGCCAGCCTGAAGAGCCCGCCATGCCCGTCGCCCTGATCCTCGCCGCCGCGCTCGCCGCCGCCACGCCCGCCGCCGC
>DASPLZ010000516.1:0-2429 GCA_035627295.1 Phenylobacterium sp.
GCAGGTGGTCGAGACGCTGATGCTGGATCCGGCCCGCCGGCTGGTGCTGGTCTCGGTGGACGGCGAAGAACAGCTGCTGCTGCTCGGCGAAGGCCGCCTGCTCGGCGCGCCGCCGAAGAAGGATGCGGCGTGATGCGCGACGCTTGGCGCAAGCTTCGCCCTACCCTTCTCCAGGACCTGCGCCGCGCCGCCTTGCTCTCGGGCCTGGCCACCCTCGCCTGCCTGATTTTCCCGATCGCCGCCGCGGCCCAGGCGGTGAACATCGACCTGGGCACCGGCGCGGGCCTCACCGAGCGCGTCGTCCAGTTGATCGGTCTGCTGACCGTCCTGTCGCTGGCCCCCTCGATCGTCATCATGACCACCTCCTTCGTGCGGATCGTGGTGGTCCTCTCCTTGCTGCGCTCCGCGCTCGGCCTGCAGCAGAGCCCGCCTAACGCGGTGATCGTCAGCCTGGCGCTGTTCCTGACCGCCATCGTCATGGGCCCGACCTTCCAGCGCAGCTACGACGAAGGCATCCGCCCGCTGCTCGACCAACAGATGGAGCTGCCACAGGCCTTCGACGCAGCCGGCGGGCCGGTGAAGCAGTTCATGCTGAGCCAGGTGGACCGCGAGGACCTGGCGCTCTTCGTGCGTCTCTCGCGGATCGAGCGGCCAGCCACGCTTCAGGAGACGCCGCTGCGGGTGGTGACTCCGGCCTTCATGATCTCGGAGCTGAAGCGCGCCTTCGAGATCGGCTTTCTTTTGTTCGTACCCTTCCTGGTGATCGACCTGGTGGTCGCCAGCGTGCTGATGAGCATGGGCATGATGATGCTGCCCCCGGTGATCATCAGCCTGCCGTTCAAGCTGATCTTCTTCGTCCTGGTGGATGGCTGGCGACTGGTCTCCGGCTCGCTGGTCGAGAGCTTCCAGCGGGGCGCCGGGACCGGCTAGGCCGCCGCCTTGCAGGTGGCGAAGAAGGTGCTGACCGCCGCGCGGGACTTCTTGTCGGCGTTCACCTTGGTCGAGGTTTCGCCCATGACGATGGAGAGCTCGCCGCCGCTGGCGAAGCCTTCGAGGGGCTTCGAGTTCGTGGGCACCGCCACTTCGACCTGCTGCCCGCCGGCGCCGCCGGCGGGCCCGAGCTGACCCGATAGCAACTGCCGCTCGCCGCGTGAAACCAGAGTGACCTGCGGCGGCGCGCCCGCCGGCGCCGGGGCCGAGAGCCGCACGTTCTGCGACTGCGGCTGGCAGGCCAGCATGACCACGACGTTGTCGCTGTTCGGCTGGCCATAGGCGAGCTTGACGCCCTCCTCGCGGGTGGCGTGCAGCGTCCAGCCCATGGCTTCGGCCCGATCGCCGCCGCGCAAGTGGCTGCAACCCCCGATCAGAGCGAACAGGCCCAGGGTGATGAGATGTGATGCACGCATGCGACGCCCTTCAATGCGGAGAACGCCGCTGGGGCGGAATGGTTCACCCCGCCTTGCCGGCGGCTGAGGCGCTATTCGCCGATCCGTCTTTGGTTGCGGGCTTCGAGCGCGGTGAGCCCGCCGCGGTAGCTCTGGCGCGCCGTGTCCCACACCAGCCGGGCGGCGAAGGATCGGGCGGCGACGCGCGGCGGCCGGCCGGGGCGCTCGCAGGTGCGGGTCTCCACGACCTTCAGGATCACATCCGCCGGCCTGTCCCGCTTCTCGCGCAGCGTGAGGGGCGACAGCTCCTGCATCTCCGACAGGGGTTCGCAGCCCCCGGCGAGTTGGGTGACGGAATAGAGCATCGGCCCGCGGCTCACCGGCTGCAGGCGCCCGTCCACCTCGGCGAGCAGATGGTGGTCGGCGAATCCCTCCTGCGAGTTGGCGTGGGCGTTGCGGATCAGCAGGCCAGGCCGCCCTGGCGCCAGGCGCAGGGTCTGGGCGAGCGCCGGCGTCCCGCCCGGGTCGGTCTGCACGAACAGGGCGTCGATCAGGCGATAGCTGGGCGCGGTCTGGGCCAGCACCGCCCAGCCCGCCGCCGACACCGCCAGGTACTCGCGCGGCCCGTCGTCGATCAGGGCGTAGATGGCCAGCGCCGATTCGCCGAAGTCGGGCGACAGGGCCTCGGCCTCGCCGGCCGCGTCGGGCAGGCTGCGCCCAGGCAGGCGGGCCGCATCGGCCAGCACCCGGCGTAGCGTGACGGACGACCTCGCCGAAGGCCGTTCGTCCGCCGACAGCTCCCGCCCGGACGGATCCAGCGGCGTAAACCACAACCCGTCGGATCCCGCCGCATCGGCGGTCGCCGCCGCCGCGAGGGCGACGAGCAGCGCCAGACCGGCGAGCGCCCTGCGTAGCATCAGAACGGCGAGAACTTCTCCAGCAGCGACTGGCCGGCCGGGGTCTTCTGCACCCGGCTGATGTCCCCGCGGCCGCCGTAGCTGATGCGGGCCTCGGCGATCTGGGTGTGCTGGATGGTGTTGCGGT
>DASPLZ010000517.1:0-3247 GCA_035627295.1 Phenylobacterium sp.
GACCATTTCGTCTCGCCCAACGGCGTCGGCCTCTCGCCGGACGAGACGGTGGTCTACATGGCGGACACCATGCTGGGGCGCCTCTGGGCCTTCGACATCGCCGAGCCCGGCAAGCTGACGCCGCAGGAGGGCTTCGGCCCCGGCAGGGTGATCTGCAACCTGCCCGGCTACCAGCTGCTCGACAGCCTGGCGGTGGAAGCCTCCGGCAAGGTGTGCGTCGCCACCATCATCAACGGCGGGATCACCGCCTTCGACCCGGACGGATCGACCGAGCACTTCGCCTTTCCCGACCTCGTCACCACCAACATCTGCTTCGGCGGCGAGGCCATGCAGACCGCCTGGATCACCTGCTCCTCGACCGGCCGGCTCTACAAGGCCCGCTGGCCTCGGGCGGGCCTGAAGCTCAATTTCAATGCCTAAGCTCCGCGCGGCGCTCGCCGCCCTGCTCGCCCTCGGTATCGCCGCCTGCGCCACCGCCCCGGCCGACGTGGTCGACCGCGCCCAGGCGACCCAGGACCTGCGCATCCTCTCGGCCGACGACATGCAGGGCCGCGCCGTCGGCACCCCGGGCGGGGCCAAGGCGCGCGCCTATCTGCTCGGCCGGCTGAAGGCGATCGGCGTCCAGCCCTTCGGC
Source organism: Phenylobacterium sp. (assembly GCA_035627295.1). Classification (GTDB taxonomy): domain Bacteria; phylum Pseudomonadota; class Alphaproteobacteria; order Caulobacterales; family Caulobacteraceae; genus Phenylobacterium. The sequence continues at coordinate 635 of DASPLZ010000517.1, forward strand.
TCGAGCTACGAGCAGCCCTTCAGCTTCACCGACAAGGAGGGGACGGCGAACGGCGTCAATCTGGTCGGCCGCATCCCCGGGGCCGGCTCTTCGGACAAGGTGCTGGTCATCGGCGCACACTACGACCACGAGGGCGTCAAGAACGGCGAGATCTACAACGGCGCCGACGACAACGCCTCCGGCGTTGCAGGACTGCTGGCCATCGCCGCGGCCTTCATCAAGTCGCCGCCGGAGCATGAGACCGTCTTCGTCCTCTTCGACGCCGAGGAGCGCGGCCTGCGCGGCGCCCAGGCCTTCGTCGACAAACCGCCCGTGCCGCTCGAGCGGATGGCCCTGCTGCTCAACTTCGACATGCTCGGCCGCAACGCCCAGAACGAGCTGTGGGTCGCCGGCCCCACCCGCCAGCCGGCGCTGAAGCCCGTGGTCGAGGCCCTGGTCAAGGAAGCGGCCCCGCCGGTGGTGCTGAAGATCGGCCACGACGGCCCGCCCTGGAAGGGCGCCGACGACTGGACCCTGCTCTCCGACCAGGGCCCGTTCCACACCGCAGGCGTCCCCTGGCTCTACATCGGCGTCGACTATCATCCGGACTACCACAAGCCGACCGACGACTTCGAACGCATCGCGCCGGCCTTCTTCGGCGGGGCGGTGCAGACCGTGGTCACCGCGGCGCGCAAGTTCGACGGCCTGCTGGACGCCTTGCCGCGCGAGAAACCGCTCGATTTCCCGGCGGCCAAGTGAGCGCACCCCTTATCCGATCATCCCCGCGAAAGCGGGGACCCAGGCTTTTTAGGTTCAAGCCGGAAACGCCCCTGCCCTTCGATAAAACACCTGGGTCCCCGCTTTCGCGGGGATGAGCGAAAGGAAATATGATGGACGCCCTCATCCCCATCGCCGAGCGCATCGCCGAAATCCTGAAGGCCCGCCGCCAGACCGTCGCGGTGGCCGAAAGCTCCTCCGGCGGCCTGGTCTCGGCGGCCCTGCTGGCGATCCCCGGCGCCTCGGCCTACTACCAGGGCGGCGCGGTGGTTTACACCGGCCGCGCCCGCATGCAGTTGATGCAGCTGACCCGCGAGGACGTGGAGGGGGTGCGCTCGGCCAGCGAGCCCTACGCCCTGATCCTGGCCCGCGCGGCCCGCGACAACTTCAAGACCACCTGGGGAATCTCGGAAACCGGCGCGGCCGGTCCCGGCGGCAACGCCTATGGCGACGCCTCGGGCCACACCTGCATCGCCATCGCCGGCCCGGACATCGAGATGGCGCTCACCGTCGAGACAGGCTCCGACGACCGCGTGGCCAACATGTACGCCTTCGCCGAGGGCGCCCTGGAGCTGCTGGAGCGCAGCCTGGCCTGATCGGCGCGATCAGCCCTGAGGGGCCTCTTCGGTCGCCGGGTCGGCGGCCGGGGCGGCCTCCATCGTCTGGACCGGATCGCCGGCGGCGTCGGCGGCGACCGCGTCTGGCGCAGGGCCGGCCTCGCTGGCCGGAGCCTCGGCCGGGACGCCCGGGTTGAACGCCTGGCCCATCAGGGCCGCGTTCTGCGCCAGCCGCTGGGCGGTGGGCTCGCAGCGGGCGGGCAGGGCCCAGCTCATCCACTCCTGGGCCAGCCGCGCGTTGGTGATGTTGGCCGCGCCGGCCCAGACGGAGCGGCCCTTCTTCAGCGCCTCGGCGCCCTGGGCGCTGATCGGGCGCACGCTGGCCTTCTCGGCCGCCTCGATGGCGCCGGCGAAGACCTTCAGGTTGCGGCGGCCTTCCTTCTCAAGGTCGGCGTAGACCTTCATGTCGTCGGCGAGCGACGAGCCGGGCCGGCGGTAGGTCTTTTCGATGCGCTCGACCTCCGGCATCGCCCGGTCGCGCAGCTGCAGCCAGCCGTCCAGGCTGCCGTAGCACCAGGAGACGAAGCCGTAGTCGTCGGTCGGCGCGCCCACGGGAAACGGGGCCTGGGATGGCGCGCTGGGCGCGGCCGGCGCGGTGGCGGTGGCTTCGGCGGCGCCGGCGGCGTCTTGGGCGAACAGCGCCAGGGCGGCGATGAGGGCGATCATGGAAGCGTCTCTAGGTCCCGACTTTGCTAGCATTGCGGCCGGCCGGCGGACCGAAGCCGCCGCCCCCCGGCGTCTCGATCTCGATGGCCTCGCCCGCCTGAACGGCGAGTGAAAAGCGGCCCGGCAGGTGTTCTACAGAGCCGTCGGCGCGGATCAACCTCTGGCGGCCGGGAAGGCCCGGCCCGCCGCCCGCCAGCCCCTGCGGCGCGTGGTCCCGCCGGGTGGAGAGCAAGGCCGCCTCCATGGGCGCGAGGAACCTGATCCGCCGCACCGCTCCCTCGCCGCCGGGATGTGTCCCGGCGCCGCCGGAGCCGCGCCGCATCCCGAAGGCCTCGACCCGCACGGGGAAACGCCGCTCCAGGATCTCCGGGTCGGTGAGCCGCGAGTTGGTCATGTGCGTGTGGACCGCGGAGGTTCCGGGCGCACGGGCGGTGGCCCCGGCGCCGCCGCAGATGGTCTCGTAGTACTGCCGCTGCGCGTCCCCGAAGGTGAAGTTGTTCATCGAGCCCTGGCTGTTGGCCATGACTCCGAGAGCCGCATAGAGCGCATCGACCACGTGCTGGCTGGTCTCGAC
>DASPLZ010000518.1:0-4435 GCA_035627295.1 Phenylobacterium sp.
CGTAGCGCTGCGGGTCGTGGGCGCCGAGAAAATCGGCGTCGGGGCGGTCGAACCAGGCGTCGGCCCCGCCCTCGCGGATGGCGGCGAGGATGCGGGCGTCGACCTCGGGGTCGTGCAGCGGCTGGCCGGTTTCCTTGTCGACGAACATGGCGAGGGGCGTGCCCCAGGCGCGCTGGCGGCTGATCAGCCAGTCGGGGCGGCTCTCGACCATGGTGCGGATGCGGTTCTTGCCGGCGTCCGGATAGAAGCGGGTGGCCTCGATGGCCTCCAGCGCCGTCTCGCGCAGGGTGCGCCCGCCGTGGGCCTTGTCGTCCAGCGGCTGGTCCATCCGCACGAACCACTGGGGCGTGTTGCGGAAGATCACCGGCGCCTTGGAGCGCCAGCTGTGCGGATAGCTGTGCTCCATCCGCCCACGCGCGAGCAGGCGCCCGGCCTCGATCAGCTTGTCCATCACCGCGCCGTTGGCCGGGCCGAACCTGCCGGCCTTCTTGCCCTCGGTCTCCAGCACCTTCAGGCCGGCGAAGAGGGGCACGTGGTCGTAGTAGGCGCCGTCCTCGTCGACCGTCTCGGGGATCTCGCGATGGCCGTGGGCGAGCCAGACCATGTAGTCGTCGGCCCCGTGGCCGGGCGCGGTGTGGACGAAGCCGGTGCCCGCGTCGTCGGTCACGTGGTCGCCGGCCAGGAGCGGCACCTGGAAGGCGTAGTGGGTGTCGAGCGCGGCCAGCGGGTGCTCCAGCACCATGCCGGCGCAATCGACCTTCTCGACGCGGCGCCACCTGGCGACCTTGGCCGCCTTCATCACCTCCTCGGCCAGCTTCTCGGCGAGGATCAGCTTGTCGCCGACCGCGGCCCAGGGGGCGAACTCCAGCCCCTCCTCGATCGCCTCGACGCGGAAGACGGCGTAGTCGATCGCCTCGTTGTAGGCGACCGCCCGGTTGGCCGGGATGGTCCAGGGCGTGGTGGTCCAGATCACCACGCTGGCGTTCTTAGTGGCGTCCGAGCCCTCGACCACCGGGAACTTCACCCAGATCGTCGGGCTGACGTGGTCGTGATACTCGACCTCGGCCTCGGCCAGCGCCGTGCGCTCCACCGGGCTCCACATCACCGGCTTGGAGCCGCGATAGAGCTGGCCGCTCATCAGGAACTTGTGGAACTCGGCGACGATGGCCGCCTCGCTCGCATAGTCCATGGTGGCGTAGCGGCGGTCCCAGTCGCCCAGCACGCCCAGGCGCTCGAAGCCCTCGCGCTGCACGCCGATCCAGTGGCTGGCGTAGTCGCGGCAGAGGGCCCGGAACTCGGCCTTGGAGACCTCGTCCTTGCGGCGGCCCTTGGCGCGCAGCTCCTCCTCGATCTTCCACTCGATGGGCAGGCCGTGGCAGTCCCAGCCGGGGGTGTAGTCGACGTCGTAGCCGAGGGCGAAGCGCGAGCGGACGACGAAGTCCTTCAGCGTCTTCTGCAGCGCATGGCCGATGTGGATGGCGCCGTTGGCGTAGGGCGGGCCGTCGTGCAGCACGAACAGCGGCGCGCCGGCGTCCTGCCGCGCCTTGCGGACGGAATTGTAGAGATCGTCCCTGGCCCAGCGGGCGAGGATTTCCGGCTCCTTCTGCGGCAGGCCCGCGCGCATCGGGAAGGGGGTGTCCGGGAGGAAGACGGTTTCGCGGTAGTCGCGGCCGGAGTGAACGGAAGTCTTTTCGGCGTCGTCGGCCATGGAATCCAGCGTCGGTACGAGGGGAAGAGGTTAGGGCGAAAGCGAACCCGGCGCGCGCTGGAACTCGTCCGGCGGCGTCACGCCGGGCGGGAAATTCGCCGGGTCTTCCGAACCTTGGTCATCGCCGGGCGGCTTAGCAGAGGCGGCATGCCCACGAAAGCCCTTCGGCAGGAAGCCATCCCATCCTCGTCACCCGCGGACTTGTTCCGCGGGCCTATGAACACGGGAGTCGGCCGGGACGCCTGGAAGCACGGTGTTCATGGGTCGCCGGGACAAGCCCGGCGATGACGGTTTTGGGATGAGCGGCCCGGACGAGATCAGCGCACGAAGCTGTAGGGGCCGCCCTTCTCGAGCGCCGCCTTGTAGGCTGGGCGGGCCTGGAAGCGGGTCACCCAAACCTCGATGTTCGGATACTGGCCGAGCCGCCCGAACGCCCCGGCCACCTCGCCTATGAAGCTCATCTGGATGTCGGCGCCCGTCAGGTGGTCGCCGACCAGCCATTCGCGGCCCTGCAGACCGCCGTTCACATAGCCGAGGTGGTTGGCGATCTCGCTCTCGATGCGCGGGTGCAATGGCGCGCCGGCCTCGCCCAGGCGCATCACATACATGTTGAGCATCAGGGGCAGCATGGCCGAGCCCTCGGCGTGGTGCAGCCAGTGCTCGTAGTCGTCGAAGGCCGCGCTCGCCGGGTCGGGACGCAGGGGACTCTGCGGCGCATGGCGGCGCAGGATGTAGTCGATGATCGCCCCGCTCTCGCCGATCGCCCGGCCCTCGTCGGTGATCACCGGCGACTTGCCGAGCGGGTGGACGGCTTTCAGCTCCTCGGGCGCCAGGCGCGTGGCCGCGTCGCGCTGGTAGCGCTTGATCTCATAGGCGAGCCCGAGCTCCTCCAGCAGCCAGAGGATGCGCTGCGAGCGCGAGTCGTTCAGGTGGTGGACGGTGATCATCGGCGCTTCCTTGCCAGAAGCGCCCAGCACAACCCGGTCACCCGGCGTCAGGCAAGCTCAGGCTGCGCGGACGCCCGCCAGGATGATGCGGATCTGGTCGGCCATGCGCGCCTGGATGGCTTCCTTGTCCCACTCGTCGAAGATCGCGTGGCGGAAGTTGTGCAGGTAGCAGTCGAACATCATGCTGGCCCGCAGCGGGGTCTCCACCTGGCCGGCAAGCTCGCCGCGCGCCACGCCGTCCTCGATGGCTCCGCGGATGATCTCCAGGAACCGCTCGGTGGGCATCACCTTGCGCAGCTCGCGGCCTTCCTCCTTGTTCCAGCCCACCGCCAGCTTGGCGCGCGCCAGCGGCAGCTGCTCGAGATAGTAGTCGTAGCCGGCGGCGAAGATGCCGCCCAGGGCCTCGTCGACCGTCTTGCCCGCGGCGGCGGCGGCCTGCATGGCCGCGTCGAGCCGCGCCATGTCGTCGGCGGCGATCTCGCGGAAGAGGTCGAACTTCTCGGTGAAGTTGGCGAAGACGGCGCCGGTGGACATGCCGGCGGCGGCCGCGATGTCGCGGATGGTGGCGCCCTCATAGCCCTGCTCGGTGAAGAGCTGGCGCGCGGCCTGCAGGAGCTTGGCCCGCGTGCCCTGCTTGGCGAGGGCGCGCGCGGTGAGCGGCTTGCGGGAGGACGTCGGCGCAGCTTCGGCCGCCATGCCGACAGGCGGGATGTTGGTGCAGTCTGGCAATATCAAAACCTTGCTTGGGGAGAAGCAGGAGTAAGACCCTGCCGTTGCGAGAAAATTGCAGGGTCCTACCGCCATGTAACGCTGGTCGGCGGGAAGTCCAGAGGCGAGCGGAGCTTATCTGGCGCCCGCCGCCCTGGACGCCTAAGCTCTGCGGCATGCGCGACGCCTTCGACCTGCTCGTGCCCACGGCCCTGGTGCTGGTGACGGCGACCCTGGCGGTGGGGCTCTACGCCCTCTTCCGCGGCGGCGACTTCGGGCGCTCCTATTCCAACAAGCTGATGCGGATGCGCGTGCTGATGCAGGCCATCGCCGTGGCGCTGATCGTGGCCGCCTTCTGGTGGCGCTCGCGCGGCGGCTGACGACATGGTGACGCTGAACCGCATCTACACCCGCACGGGCGACGGCGGCCGCACGCGCCTGGCCACCGGCGAGGAGGTCTCCAAGGCCGACCCGCGGGTCGCCGCCTACGGCGCGGTCGACGAGACCAACGCCTGCCTGGGCCTGGCCCGGGCGCAGCTGGCCGGCGACGGCGAGCTCGACATGGCCCTGGCGCGCATCCAGAACGAGCTCTTCGACCTGGGCGCCGATCTGGCCACCCCCGCCGCCCGCCACGGCGAGGCCTTGCGGGTGGTGGAAAGCCAGATCGCCCGCCTGGAGGCCGAGATCGACGCCTTCAACTCGGACCTGCCGGACCTGACCTCTTTCGTGCTGCCGGCCGGCTCGGCGGCGGCGGCGGCGCTGCACCTGGCCCGCACCGTCTGCCGCCGCGCCGAGCGCGAGGGCGTGGCCCTGGCCGAGGGCGGCGCGCCGGTCGAGCCGGCGGCGCTGAAATACCTCAACCGCCTGTCGGACTTCCTGTTCGTCGCCGCCCGCCGGGCGAACCGCGAGGTCGGCGAGGTGCTCTGGCGGCCCGCGGCGACGCGCTGAGCCGCCCTTGGCGGAGCCGGCTGGCGGCGCTGCGTCAGCCCCGCCGCTTCGGACCGCCGCCCGGCCGGGGGCCTTTCGGGCGCGCCTCGCGCGTGCGGGACGGCGATGGAGTCGCAGAGCTTGC
>DASPLZ010000519.1:0-6980 GCA_035627295.1 Phenylobacterium sp.
TCCCAGCGGGCCGGGGGCGAGCACGAACCGCCACGGCGGCGCGATCTCGTAGGCGGCGTCGAAGGCCTCGCCCAGCGCCGCGCGGGCGCCGCCGACCCCCTCGCTCAGCCAGGCGTCCCAGGCCGCCCGCGTCCCGGTGTCAAGGCCGCGGGCGACGAAGTCGCCGTGGCTCGGCAGCTTGCCGAACAGCCAGATGCGCCGCCCCGTCACAGCGTCGCCGGGCAGCGGAAGGACCACAGCCCGCCCCGGCTGAACGGGTTCTGGTCGGAGGGAAGCACGATGCGGAAGGTCGCAGAGGATGCGCCCTCGCCGAAGGTGGCCTTGATCGCGGTCGGCCCGGCGTTCTCGCGCCGCGCCTGGTCCATCAGCCGGAAGAGCGCCCAGGCGCCCTGGGCCTCGAACCGGCGGACCTCATTGGCGCCGGAGTAGAGCACCACCCGCGCCTCCGGCAGGCCGCCGGAGATCGACCACATGATCGGCCGCGCCCCGGTCGCCCCGGTCTCGAAGCGATGGGTCGCCCCGCCGGCCGAGAATTCGGCCGCCGAGACCGAGCCGCCCAGCCCGGCCAGCTCCACCTTCAGCGGCAGGCCGGCGGCCAGGAGGTCGCGGACCTGGGCGGCCTTGCGCATCTGCTCTGCGCTGGTCGGGTCGAGCAGGGCCGCCACCGGATCGTCGGTGCGCCAGCGCCAGACCGGCGCGCCGGTGTCCAGCAGGGGCGCAAGGCGGCTTTGCGAGAAGGCGTCGATCTGCCCGTTCTGGCCGAACACCCGCAGCATGTCGGCGGCCGTGGCGTCGCTCTGGGCGGCGCCGAAGAAGGGATAGCGGTCCTGGGTCACGCTGCGGCAGGCGGGCAGGAGGCTGCGCTGGTAGGCGTCGGCCACCGCGCCCTGGGCGGCCCCGACGGCGGCGGTCTTGCCCCCCTTGGCCGCCGAGGTGACGAAGGGCTGCAGGGCCGGCGGCGCGCCGGCGGCGGCGGTGGCCACCTGCGCCATGGCCAGGCTCATCTGCGCCTGCACCGCCTCGCCGCCCGCACCGCCGCCGGCCAGGCCCGCCGCAGTGGTCGCCGAGCCGGCGGCCTTCACCGCCTGCACGAACTCGTCGACCGGGGCCGGCGTCTTGCCGTCACCGACATAGGCGTGCACCGGCTCGAAGTAGGCGGAGATCTGGGCCGCGGCGTCGAGGTTGGTCTGGCCCACCTGGGCGCGCTGGCCGAGCCGGCCGATTCTGCTCCTCTGGATGCGCCGCTCCAGCGCCTCGCGCGCCGCGCCCTGGGCGCCGCCGGAGAAGGTGGTGTTCTTGCGCACCTCCAGCAGGATCAGCTTCAGCGGCGAGGGCTGCAGGGTGAAGGCGCCGTAGGCGGCCGGGTCGGCGAAATAGGCGGCCGGCTGCATGGCGTCGATCACCCGCTGCCAGTGGGCGATGTATTCCTTGGCGTAGAGCCCGGCGACGCCCGGCCGCACGGAGGCGATTTGGCTCTGCAGGCCGGTGGTCTTGGCGTCCTGGCCCAGGACCCAGAGGTCCTTGTTGAGCTCGTTCTGCACGGTCTGCAGGCCGACCTGGTAGGCTTTCTCATAGCCCTCGCGGGTGAAGAAGTAGGGCACCGTCAGGTCGAGCACCGCATCGCCCCCGGCGAAGGCGCGGGCGTGGCCGGCGGAGAGCACGGCCCGCGCGGTCCAGTCGGGCGCCTCGCCCGCCCCCGCCTGCTGGCGCAGGATCGCGTAGGCGCGATCGGCCAGCGTCAGGGTCTGCACCGAGGCGCGGGCGGAATCGATCAGCGCCCCGTCGAGCGGCGCCTTGCGGGCCGGCCAGGAGCGGGAGATCTCCTTGTCTTCCAGGAGGGCGTCGAGGTGCTGTTCGAGCTCCTTGCGCACGCTCTCGCGGTCGCCGCCGGGGAAGACTTCCGCGGCCCAGTCGTCGGCCACCCAGGCCTTGACCGCCTTGGCGTCCATCGGCCCCAGGCCGCCCAGCATCAGATAGACCTTCAGCGGCTCGTAGATCGCCAGGGGCGTGGCCTGGTTGTCCTGCAGGTAGCGCTCCAGCCGCAGCAGGATGCGCGGGAGCATGATGCGGCGCAGCGCCTCGCGATAGGCCTGCTCGGCCTGGCGGCTGTGGCTGGACTGGAAGAGGCCGAAGCGCATGTGCAGCGGCGGGCCGCCGGCCTTGCGCTCGGCATAGCCCCGCGGCAGCTCGCGCAGGGCGCGCAGCACCGAGAGGGTCTGCTCCAGGTCCGGGTCGCTCTCGCGCACCTCCACGAGGTCGATGCCGGTGGCGCGGATCTGCTGCTGCACGTTCTGGCCGGCCTGCTGCAGCTCGCCCTGCAGCTGGCGGTTGGCCACGAAGCTGACCCCCCACCCCACCAGGGTGAGCGCGGCGACGGCGCCGATGGCGCTCATGGCGCCGATCAGCTGCAGGCGACGGCGGGCCTGCGCCTTCGGATCGCCGGCCACCAGGCCGGCTTCCTTGAAGACCACGTCGTTGAGCAGGCGGTTCAGGAAATAGGCGCGGCCGCGGCCGTCGCGCGGGGCGGCGTGCGGCTGGTCGAACACCTGGGCGACGCCGCCCAGGATGCGGTCCAGCGGCGCGCCCTCCTGCACGCCGCTGGCGAAATAGAAGCCGCGCAGCGGGATCTTGACGTTCTGCTCGGCGACGAAGGCGCCTTCGAGGAAGCGCAGGGCCCGCGAGCGCAGGGTGTCGATCTGGGCCGAGAAGCCGAGGATCAGGCTGCGGCGGCGCGCGTCGAGGTCTTCCTGCAGGCGCTTGGAGGTGCGGTCGGCGACCGCCTGGGCCATCAGGTCGAACTCGGTGGTGAGCAGCTTGGCGTCGGCCGGCTCGCCGGTCCACGGCAGGGTCGCGCCCAGCACCGCCCGGCGGCCCTCCACGTCGAGGTCGTCGTAGAACTCCACGAACCCGGCCAGGAGGTCAGCCTTGGTGAAGACCACATAGACCGGCGCGGCGACCTCCAGGGTGCGCTGCAGCTCGATCAGCCGGCGGCGGACGGCGGCGGCGTGCGCGTCGATCAGGGCGCGGTCGGCGCGCAGCAGCTCATCGAGGCCGATGGCCACGATCACCCCGTTGATCGGCTGCAGGGGCCGGTGCTTGCGCAGCAGCTTCAGGAAGCTGTTCCAGGCCTGGGAATCGGTGGCCGCGTCGGAATCCTGGGTGGTGTAGCGGCCGGCGGTGTCGACCATCACCGCCTCGTCGGCGAACCAGAAGTCGAGGTTGCGGGTGCCGCCCACCCCCTTCATCGCCGCGTCGGCGAACGGGAAGCGCAGGCCGGAGTTCAGGAGCGCGGTGGTCTTGCCCGCGCCGGGCGGGCCGATGATCATGTACCAGGGGCGGCTATAGAGGTAGTCGCGCCGCCCGCCCTGCGCGGACTTCAGGCCCGTCAGCGCCTCGGCCATCCGCTTGGAGAGCAGCTCCGATTCCGCATCGCCCGGCGTGACCGGCGTCAGCTCCTTGGCCAGGGCCGCGGCGGCGCGCCTGGCCTTAAAGATGCGCCAGCCGGCGAACCCGGCCCAGATCAGCACCACCACGCCGGCCAGCAGCAGGCGCATCGTCAGTGGCCGCACGGGCGCCCAGACGATCGGCAGGGCCAGCGAGAGCGCCAGCGCCAGGATGAGCGTGACCGTGATGGTCAGCACCCACCAGTTGCGGAAGACCTTGCGGAAAAAGCTCTTCATCGGGCTATTCCGACCTCGGGATCACGACCTCGACCCGCCGGTTCTGGCTCTTGCCCTCGGCGGTGTCGTTGCTGGCGATCGGCTGGGCGTCGCCGAAGCCTTCGGTGCTGACGCGGCCGGGGTTGGAGAGGCCGGCGCGGATGATCTCGCCCACCTTCTCGGCGCGGGCCTTCGAGAGCGCCATGTTGTCCGGGAAGGTCAGGCCCGAGATCTTGTCGCTGTCGGCGTGGCCCTCGATGCTGACGTTCCCCGGCTCGCCCTCGACGGCGGCGGCGATGCGCTCGAAGATGCCGCGGCGTCCCGCCTCCAGCTGGTCGGAGCCGGACTTGAAGAGCTGGCCCACCGTGGTCCGCACCCGCACGGTCGAGCCGTCGTATTCGACGGTGACCAGCTTCTGGGCGATCTCCGGCGCCAGGAACTGCTGCAGGCGGGTGGCCTGGGCGCTGGGCGGCGCGGCGGCCGCCGGGGCGACGCGGGAAAGGCCCAGCGGCTGCTCCGGATTGACCCCGCGCATCCCCTGCATCGCCGGCCCGCCCGCCTGGGCGAGGATCAGGCGCAGGATCAGGTAGATCAGCAGCAGCAGGCCGAACGCCCCGGCCGCGGCCATGGCGATGCGGGTCCAGAAACCCACCTTGCGCAGGCCCTCGTCCTCGCCCCGCCAGTGCGGGCTCATCTCGAGCTGCGAAAGGCTGCGCGGATGCTCCAGCACCGCATAGAGCTGGGTCATGATCTCGTGCAGCCGGCGCTTGCCGTCCGGCATCACCCGGAAGCGGCCCTCGAAGCCGGCCGCCAGGCAGGCGTGGTAGAGCTCGATGAGGTCGCGGTTGTCGTGCGGCTGGCGGAGCATGTCCTCGACCAGCTGCCAGAAGCGGTCGCCGCCGATGTTCTCCGAGAAGAACTGCACCACCATGCTGCGCCGCGCCCACTCGGCGCCGTCGTTGGCCTGGCCCGGCAGGTTCTGGGCGATGTCGTCGAAGGTGGCGGCCACGGCGTAGCGGGCTCGCCGGCGCTGCTCCTCGGTATAGAGCGGGGCGATCGCCCGGTCGAAGGCGGCGACCACGTTGGAGACCTGGGCGTGGATCTGCGCCAGCGGCGTCTGCACCCGGCCGGAGCGCAGGCTGGCGGCCAGCGACAGCGCCTGGGCGGCGGCGGCCATCATCGGGTTGCGGGTGACCGGCGGCTGCGCCGGTCGCGGCACATCGTCGTCCAGCATCACGATCTGCGGCTGGGCGGGGACGTAGGCCGGCTGATCCTGGGCGGGGGGCGGCGACTGCGCCTGGCCGGGCATGAAGCTGGTGCCCTGGCCTTCCGGCGCCTTGCGCAGGCCCTGCAGCGGCGAGGGTCGGAAGACGGTCCGGTTCGGATTGTTGTCGTCGCTGCCGCCGCCGCCCGTGCTCATCGCGCCGCCCTCTTCACGCACCAGAGCTCCATCTTCAGGTCGACCCACTCGCCGGCGACGTGCAGGCCGAGCGCCGGCGCCGTGGCGAAGTCACGCCAGTCCGGCGAGCCGCGATCGAGCTCGAAGTAGACATAGCCCGGTAGCACCCGCAGCTGCGGCGGCGGGGTGGGCGTATGGCGCAGCGGCACCCCTGGCAGGGCGCTCTCGACGATCTGGCGCATCTTCTGCACCGAGCCGACCTTAGCCATGGACGGGAACCGGCCGCGGATCTCGTCCAGCGGCACGGCGGCGGTGACCGCCAGGTAGAAGTAGCCGGTCTGGTACATCGTATGGTCGCGGATCGGCGACAGGTACGCCCCCGGCCCGGCGTGCTCCAGCGGCAGCTGCACGGCCGAGCGGTCGTAGACCGCCGAGAGGGCGTTCTGCAGGATGTCGAACACCGGCTCGAAGGTGGCCTGCAGGTCCTCGTGGTCGTAGCGCGGGAACGGTGGCGGCTTGCGGTCGGCGCGGGTGAAGGTGCAGAGCTCGCCCGCCAGGCCGACGAAGGTCTGATAGAGCCGCTCCGGGTGCACCGTCGGCAGGGCGTTGAGGTGCTGCAGCTGCGGCGTCCAGTGGTTCAGCGCCTGCAGCAGAAGGAAGCTGGCGAAGGTCTCCGCCCCGCCCTCGGTGGCCTCCACCGCGCGGATCGAGAGTTCGTCCACCCGTTGTTCGGCCCGCCCGATGATGTCGGTCAGGAACCCCTGCAGCCGCGCGCCCGAGCGCACGTCGAGCGCCGGCGGGATGTAGCGGTCGTCGAACATCAGCCGGCCGTTCTGCACCTCGCGGATGCGGGCCAGGCCCAGGCAGACGCGGCCATAGGTCTGGTCGCGGGTGACGCCGAAGCGCAGATTCGGCTGGGCGGTCTCGATCGGCTCGCGGGTGCGCTCGGCCGAGAAGCTGTCGGAGACGTCGGCCTCGTCGACCAGGAAGCGGATGGCCGCGTCCCCCTCGTCGCGCGAGGCGAACTCGACGGCCGCCGCCTGGCGGGCCGGCAGGGTGAGCGAGACCACCGCGTCGCGGGTGTCGGCCGGGATGTCGAGCGGTTCGGGCAGGGCCATGTCGCCAGGCGCGTTGAACGGCGTGCCGTCGGCAAGGACCCCGGCTGCCTGCTCGATGGCGAACTTGCCGAGCGCGGCGAGGTCTTCGTTGATCTTGAGGCTCACCAGCCCCCAGGGATAGGGACGAAGGCTGTCGGCGCGGGCGCGCACCAGGGCGTCGATGAAGCGGTCCTGCTGCTGGAAGTGCTGCGGCCGGAGGAAGAGCCCTTCCCGCCATGCGACCCGACTTTCACCCTGCATCCCACCGCGCCCCTCAACACCTCTGGCGTTAAAGCACGACTCCAAGGGTTCTTTAAGCCGGGTTATGATTTGGCTCAGGTTTCGGCGACGAAGGGGGAGCTCGGGCGGATGGCGGCTGGCGAGGACCCTCCGTCCTTCAACCCGCGCACCTGGTTTCCGGGGGCCCCGGGCGCCCCGCCGGCCGACGCCGCCCCGACGCCCGCCTCAGAGCCGCCCAAGGCGGCCGAGGCGCCGAAGGCCGCGGAGCTGGAGCGCCTCTCGTTCGACCCCAAGGCCTGGGCCCAGCCGGGCGGGGCGGCGTCCTCGCCCCCGCCGCCCGCCGCCCGCAACCGCTGGCCGCTCGTCGCCGGCGCGATGGCCGCGCTCGCGGCGGTGATCGCGGCCGGCGCCTGGTTCGCCGTTCAGCCGCGCCCGCAGAAGCCCCCGCCCGCGCCCGCCGCCAAGGCTCTTACAGCCGCGCCGCCCGGCTCCACCACCAGCGACCTGGTGCTGGCCGGCCCGGCCGAGCTGGCCGGCGCCCTGGCCGCGAGCGGGGCGCCGGCCGCCGAGGCCCAGGCCGCGAGC